>JAMOOP010000094.1 GCA_027065385.1 Campylobacteraceae bacterium
TATTGGGCTGTTTTTTCCTAAAGTTGATAAAATGATTGATGGGGATTTTGAGAATAATAAGTTTTTGGGGGTTTTGGAGTATGATTGTTATGAAGAGAGTGGGTGATTTTGTCTAAAGTGTAGTTTTATAAAAAATCTCTCTTTTATTATCATTTTTATATTTGCCACTTTTTATATTGTTTTCTATCTTTTTTGCAATTCCAATATAACCATATCTTGCTAAAAAACTCATAACTTTGCTAAATTTAGTCGATTTTAGTTTGACTTCAAATAGTCTTACATCTCCTTTTTTATGGTCTTTAGAACGCTTTTTGTAATATTTGATAACTATTTTATCTTGTACTTTGAACTCTATTTTGTTTTTAATTAAATCTATTTTATTTCTGTATGTCGTCCAAACTTCTACAATTGCGTACTCAATATCTTTTTGAGTCAAATAGGGATTTGTTATAGTTGAAGCCAACTCTTTTATTAAATCAACCTTGGAATATTCTTTATATTTATCCAAATCCTTAAAAAGTATCTCTGATATATAGTTTTTAACTAATCTTAATTGAAATGCTTTATTAAATATCTCTTTTTCTTTTTTCTGATTTAAATTGTCAGGATAAAAAAATTTGGTAATGACCTCTTTTATCTTTTTAAATATCATTTCTTTTGCTTTTTAAAATTATTTTTTATTTATAATACTACTATAAGTTTTATAAGTTACATAATTTAATTTATTGACTTTTATGAATTTTATCTTACCTTCTTTGTTCTAAGTATACAAAGTATTACGATGAATGCCTAAATCTCGTGCTAATATTGATATTTTTATCATAAAAAACCTATTTTTTTGTTAGAATATGTGAAATTATATAATTTTTTTATTATATACAGATTAAATTAGGCGTATATTTATAGCTTTAGCTCTTAAATATTATTGTTTTTTGCTACTATTGAGATAAATATTTAAGACTTTCTAAAATAGGAAAAATAGTTGAAGCAGAGGCGATAAGAATACAACGGTCTGTATATTTTTATGAAAAGATGAGCAAAAAAGAGTTAGATATTTTAATTGAAAAGGTTTTGAAGATTTTTGATGAAAAAGTAGATGATTTACGAATATATACCATTAAAGATAAAGGCATTGCTCTAGGCAGTGCAGTAGATTTAAATAATCCACTTATTTTTATATAAAAATCATATTTTTTATTGCAAATAGATTAATTTTTTGTTATACTAACAGAGTTAAAAAAGTTATCACTCATTTAAGTTTTACTTAAGGTAGTAATTTCTTTAATATATTTTTCAAAACCCCTAAATCTCGGGCTTTTAAAAAATAGGATTTTTAACTTTACGCTGTTTAAGTTTTTCTTAAGAAAAGAGAAGCCCGAAATCTAGGGCTTGGTAGCTATTACAACTTGACCCGATATAAAGGGGATTGAAACTCTCGCTTCAATACCCTATCAGCTCTTTGATTTATTACAACTTGACCCGATATAAAGGGGATTGAAACAATTGTACTAAGTCGTATATAGTTTGTGGTAATTTATTACAACTTGACCCGATATAAAGGGGATTGAAACAAAACATCAGTTAGAGTAGGAGTAGCTTTAAAAATTACAACTTGACCCGATATAAAGGGGATTGAAACTAGTCAAGAGGTAGCGTTAGCTAAAGATGAAGTTTTATTACAACTTGACCCGATATAAAGGGGATTGAAACTAGGGTGTCGAAAAGACACCCTATATTGGAACAGGAAGAGAGTTATACATCAAAATGTGATGCTTTAGGATTGGAAGATATAAAAAAGCATAAAACTTATAGGGGGAAAAGAGTAAAAAGGGGGTTATTTCAATCTTCTATTCGAAAATTAATAAATGCGGATGTAAATGGAGCATTAAATATTTTAAGAAAAAGCGTATCCTGCAATTCTCTAATTTTAGAGATAGCAGGTAGAGGGTTTGTGTTCCAACCCTTAAGAGTATATATCTAACTCTTTAAATTCACTTATAGAGATAAGTGCTAAAGGAATTGGTCTTCCTACTTCTATCTCTACATCTGCAATAATAGAGGTAAATATATTATAATCTTCATCTTTAGCAAAAACTAAAACTTCTGCTCCATTATCAAAAGCTTCTAATAATAATCTTCCTGCTTTTCTATATGCCATAGATGGATTTATTTTTATAAGAGTTTGACCTGCTGTTTTTTTAGACATACTAAATGGTATATATTTGCCTATTTTTGTAATAGTTGTATAGGTTTGCATTAAATCTTTTGTATTATTGTTATTATATCCAATATAGAATGATATATTTTTACCATTTAAACTATCTATTTTTATGGGTTTTCTTTTTTTATTTATACAGTAACTTTTTAATTTATCAATTATTGATAGAGAGTGTTTTTTTACCTTTTGATATTTATTTATCTCTACTCTTAACCACTCTATATCAGCATGATAATCTTTTCCATCAAAAACATTATTCTCATATTCACATTGATTTATACCATTAAACTCATCACTTATGGCTTCTAATATTTTATCTTTACATTGACTATCATTTTCTATTAATTTTTTAGCCAAAATTAAAATAGCATCTCCTTCATACTCTTTATTATACTCAAAAGTCTCAGATGCGTAGTGTTGAGGGTATAAATCCATATAGTAAGAGAGACACTCTTTTTTAGCATAAGCACAACTAAAAAGTCGGCGATATTTATGAATAAAATCATGGTTATTAATAATTAGACCATTTATAGAGCGATATTTTGATGGTGGGTCAATTGTTAAATTAGTTCCTAGTTTCTCAATAATTCGAGAAAGTTTCTCTTCTCCTGTTACAATCCAACCATTTACTTTAAATAGTAAATCTTTATCAGGATATGAAAACATAAAGTTTTGCTCTTTTATCATTGGCAAAATATCTTTTATTAATAAATTATCCTCTTCATTAACTGTAAAAGAGAAATTTTTATAATATGGTAAATAGTCGGTTTTAGCATTAAAGAAAAATGCTTTAATTGTTAGTTCAATTTGCTTTTGAAATGTCATAATTTGTTCCTAGTTTTTGTTTTTATATTTATTTAGAGTAGTTATCTTTTAACCAATTATAGCCGATAGATACCCAACTACGCTTTTGCTATCTCTACTTCTATCATAACTTGTTCGATAGTCTATTACTTGGCTCTTTTGGGCTATGGATACAATGGCTTTTAGTCCAATTAGTCCACAAGCTTCACAATGGTTTAATAATCTTATATCAAGATTTTTTATCCCTCCAATACATAAACTATCTACTCTATTAGCCTCTTCTAGCGTATGAAAATGGCTTAAGTCACTGCTAATAACAAGAAGTGTATCTTTATTATCAAATATATTTTTAAGGATTGGTATTAAATCTTTATAATCTATATCTCCATATACTATCTCTACTATTTTAGTTTTTGGCATATAGTGTTTAATAAATGGTGCTTGAACCTCTGTAGAGTGTTCATGGTGCATATTATCAATATGAATTAGTAACTTATATCTTTTAACTAACTCTTCACTATATTCTAAATCTATAGGTATAGCTCCACAAGGAGTATTATAATTATTATATAATCCAACACTAGCACCTTTAAAATAGAAGTGATGACTAGGTTCTAAAATAACAACTCTTTTAAATTTTTTTTTATCTATTAATTTATATACTAAATTAGCTGTAAATCCACTATAAATATATCCAGCATGTGGAACAATAATTGCTTTTGGGTCAAATTGTAATTTAATCTTATCTACTTTTACACGATTAAACTCTTTTATATACTCTTCTATTAATTTACAACTATTAGGATAGAATGAACCTGCAACACTCATAAGTCTATTACTCACTATTTAACCTTTTATTAAATTCATTTTTAAAAATAACTTTTTTCCCATTAATAATCCCTATTTTTTTAAATATATGATATGATTATATCAAAAAAAATATAGTTAAATAAAAAATATTAGGAAAAAATATGAAAACTAGAGCAGATGAGATAATTGAACAGATAAAAGAGTTAGAAGATGAACTCTTTGAGGAGTTTAAAAAGAAGCAAAAGGAGTTTTTTTATGAGATTAAAAATAAAAAGATAAAATTTCAAAGAGATGTTATAGAAGATGGAAAGTCTATGCTTATTAGTTCTATTAAGTATCTTTCATCTTTTTCATTTTTAGTAATTTTAACTATACCATTTATATGGATAATGATTATTCCTGCAATTATTGCCGATATTTTTGTAACTATCTATCAATGGGTATGTTTTCCAATATATAAAATTCCAAAAGTAAAAAGGTCAGACTATGTAATTATAGATAGATATAATCTTTTTTATTTAGATAAAGTGGAGAGAATTAATTGTCTATATTGTGAATATTTTAATGGGGTTATAGCTTATGTTAGAGAGATTTCAGCAAGAACAGAGCAGTTTTGGTGTCCAATAAAACACTCTCGTCAATTAAGAGATACACACTCAAGATATGATAAGTTTTTTGATTTTGGTGATTATAAAAAATATAGAAAAGAGCTAGAGAAAAGAAGAGCTGATTTTAAGGATATAGAGGAAAAAAAATAGGTTAAATAGCTCTATTTTATTTATAAAAAAGAGCTAATACTGTTATAAACTAGTCCTAATAGCTTCCATAAGTTTTCTTTCCGTTACAGGTTTAGTTATAAATGCACTAGCACCCTTTTCTAATGACTCTCTCTTTCTTAAGTCATTTGATGATATGGCAATAATTGGAACTTTTTTAATATTTTTATTATTCATATATATATCTAAAAACTCCAATCCATTAATTTTTGGCATCTCTATATCAAGAAGAATAAATTGAATATCCTTCTCTTTTTCTATAGTATAAATAGCATCTTCTCCATCTACAGACTCAATGGTCTCAACTTTATAGAGCTTTTTTCTTAAAATCTCAACAAGCAACTTTCTATTTATATAATCATCATCAATAACTAAAATCTTAAAATCTACCACTAAATACCCCTATATTTGTTAATAATGTACTTTAACTTATCTATATTCATAACACCTACAAGTACCTCTTTAATGGTGTTTTTATCATAACTATTCTCTTCTACTTCTCTTAAAGTTAATAGTACTACACTCATATTACGATGTTGTTTTTTTATGCTACTTCTATTTTGCACCTCTAAATCTATATCTATTAGTAAAATATCATAATTTGTATCTTGAATTTTACTTCCTAGTTCTTTTAAATCACTAATAATCTCTATTTTATATCCTAAGTTAGATAGTACTTTAGATAATATTTGTGCTTCTAAAGGGTTCTTTTTTGCTATAAGTATTGTTTTTTCTTCTTTATTTTCATCTTCAAATAGTAGTGTTACTTGATTACTATCTTTTTTAGGTTTAATAGTTTTTGGTTCTCTATTAACACTACTCTCTTTTATATTCTCTTCTATATGAGTTTTATTTTGGGACTGATTTAAAAATTTTTTTAGTATAAAAAGAAGTTCACTACTCTCAATAGGTTTAGCTAAATACTCATCTAATCCCTCTTCTATAAATCTCTCTCTATCCCCTTTTAAAGCATTTGCTGTTAGTGCTACTATTGGAGTATGAACTAGATTTTCTTCTTGTTCATAATTTACAATCTCATGAGTAGCCTCTACTCCGTCCATAACAGGCATCTGTATATCCATTAAAATAAGGTCATAATGGTTATTTTTAATTTTTTCAAATGCTTCAAGTCCATTATTTGCTAACTCAACATCTATACCATACTTAATAAGTATCTGTCTTATAAGTTTTTGGTTAATAATATTATCTTCTGCTACAAGTATTTTACCATCAAACTGAATATTATTAAAAGGTGTAGCTACTTTTTTAGGTGTAACTTTCTCTTCTCTTTTATCTCTATTTTTATTTTCATCTATTAGATTGATTGCATTTAAAATCTTTGTAGGAGTTATTGGTTTATATAGTACTCTACTACTATTTATATTTAAAGTTTCTATTTTTTTACGATTTTTAAAGCTTGTAATTAATGTAACTTTTTCTGTATCTAATCTATTAATACTATGAACAAGTGTATCGTCCATACTATCAATATCTAACCAAATATTATGAACTGATGGATTACTATTAAGTCTTTTAAGTTCACTAGCAGTGTGGAATGTACTTTTTGCCACTCCATAATAGTCTAAATATTTATCAATATATATATCAAGTTGTGTTGGAGGTGTAGAGTTTTGGTATCTTACAATAGATACATCATTTTCTATATGTTTACTATTTAGTTCTGTTCTATCTAATACCTCTTCTAGTTCAAGTGTAAAGTAAAATTTAGTACCTTTCTCTTTTTGACTCTCTAATTTAAGTTCACTTCCCATAAGTTCTAAGAATTTAGTAGATATTGTAAGCCCTAAACCTGTTCCACCATATTTTCTAGTAATAGAAACATCAGCTTGGGTAAAGGCTGCAAAAACATTTAACTGTTGCTCTTTTGTCATTCCAATACCATTATCTTCAATACTAAATAAAACTTTAGCTTTGTTTCCAATATTTTCTAATTTGGTAATTTCAACATTTATAAATCCACCATAATCTGTAAATTTAATGGCATTACTTAAAAGATTAATAAGAACCTCTTTTATTTTAACAGCATCTCCTAAAAGTTTTTTCTCTATACTTGGGTCAAGATAGAAGTTAAAGTCAATATCTTTTTCAGATGCTTTTACACCATAAGTCTCTATAGCATTTTCAAACTCAATAATAGGGTCAAATACAATAGCTTCTAGTTCTATTTTATTACTCTCTATTTTAGAGAGGTCTAATATATTATTAATAATACTAAGTAAGTTTTCTGAACTCTTTTCTATAATACCTGTAAACTCCAACTGCTCGTCATTTAAATTTGTACTTTTTAAAAGTTCTGTAAATCCAACAATTCCATTAAGTGGAGTTCTTATCTCATGGGACATATTTGCTAAAAAGAGTGATTTAGACTCATTAGCTTCAAGTGCTTGAATTTTATCTTGTCTAGCATTTTCTATTAGAAGTTCTAAAAATTTATATGCCTCTTTTATACCGTGACTTGTATTTAGATTTATACTTTTAATCTCATTAATACTAGGAGCATCAAAAGTGTGGTCGGCTTCTATCTCTTGAACTGTATTATTTAAAATATCTTCTAGGTTTTTTATATTATTGGCTATATCTTTACCCGTTCTAAACCCTAAAATAGTTAATATTAGAGATAATATCCAAAAGAACCCAGCAATTAATAATATAACAATATTTTTAAAAATAAAATCATCATTTTTAGCAAAAAGCATATTTTCTATATTTTTTTCTATTCTTGAAAAATACTCAATCTTTCTATTGTGTATTTGTGACCATTTATTAGGGTCAATAGAAAATCTTCCATCATCAAAATGAAGCTCTAATTTAGAGTAACTATTATAGATATACATCTCAATATTTTTATAATCTCTACTATTTAAAATAGATATTATTCTCGCTCTTAGCTTATCATCACTAATTACTTCTGGAGAAAAGCTATTAGATTTAATTTTTACTTTATTTAAAAAGGCAATATCTTTTTTAGTTAAAGGCATTCGTTTTTTTAAAAAATAGTTTATAAAATCTCTCTCTAATGAACAGTTTTCTGTTGTAATATATAATTGAGAAAGAGGAGTTATTAGAGAACTTATCTCATTATCAAATTTATATTTATTAATTAGTAACTGATAATCTAAAATAGGTTTAGTAAGTGTTTTGGCATATCTTTTATCAAAAATTTCTAAAAATGCTTTTTTACTATCAACACTTTTTCTAATAATTGCTAATTGTGTAAAGTGATAGAATATATTTTGATTATTATACTCTTTTTTAGAATTAGCAAGTCCAGAAAAAAATGAGTTACGGTTAATAGGTATCATTAGTTTTTTGGCTCTAGCTATAGCATTATCTGTAATAATCCTCTGTTTTTGCAGTTTAGCTTTAATTTGAAGATTACCATTTGAGCCTATATAGGTCGAAGTAAGTCCCCTCTCTTTTCCAATCTCGGTTAAAACTACATTTAAATATGTATTATTTTTTATAATATTTTTTAACTCATTTGCTTGATAATATTTACTATAAGAGACATATAAGAAATAACTAGATATTCCAAAAAGCAATACTATAGGTAACATACTTATGAGTTTTAATCGGTTATGTATTTGCATTAATATCTCTCTCCTATAGTTGTTTTGGTTGTTTCATATACTCTTCCAATGATTTGAAAAGACCCCAATATTTAATAAATAACCCTTTAAGTTTAGAGTATTCCGTACAGAATTGTATCTCTTCTAATACATCTGCTAACTCATTAATTCTAAGGTTACTAGCTGCTCCTTTTAGTTTATGTCCTAATTCATGAATATTATCCATATCTTTTTGATAGTATGATGCTAAAAGGTGGTCTTTATCATGATGTGCTTGTTCTATAAAGTCTTCTACAAACTCTTCAATTAAAACAACTGGTAAATTTAACTCATCAGCTGCAATTTTAGGATTATAATCAATAGGAAGTTTAGGTGCATCTTCTAATATAATCTCATCTGTATCACTCTGTTGAGTTTTAGTAGGAGTTGGTTCTTCTTTCAGAGGAACTAATCCATCATCTAAAAGACTAAAATCATCATCTAACTCTAAATTTACTAAATCTTTATCAGATTTTTTAGGTTGAGGTTTAGGTTTTGCTTCTAACTCCTCTTTAACCTCAAGATTACCCATAAGTTCTGTAAATTTACTATTTAATATACCTTCACTCTTTTCTTCTTTAGTATCTAGTGTTAAAATCTCTTTTTCAAAAATATTCTCTTTAGGTTTTCGTTTACTAATAGGTGTTTCTCGTATAGTAAGCAGTGTTAACTTAGTATAATACTCATCTATATAGTGAGGTCTCTCAATTTTAGGTAACTTTTTAATTTTTAAAAGAAGTATATTTAGATTTGGTATTTTAAGAGTTAAAGCTAGAGTAGATAAATTTTTAATGGCTTTATCATCTCCAGATAAGAGCTTATCATAATCAACAATAGATTGATTTATAAAACTATTAAGATAAAGCTTATAGTCTTCTACACTTAAACCCATCTCTTCTGATATTTCATTTACATCTAAATATATAGGATTATAATTTAGCTGTATTTGACTTGTACTATTTTTTAACTCTATAATATTACTAAGTTTTACAACTCTAATCTCATCTGTTGTAGTATAGAATATATTTTCTATAAAGTTTGCTTTAATAGTCTTATCTTTGAGCTTAATATATATCTCTCCATCTTCAAATCTAATACTATCTGCGATACCATTTTTAATAATATCATTAATACTCTCACACCCCAATAGCCGAATAAACTCTATATCAGCCATTAATATTTTTTCTTTTTTATTATATCCGTAATACATAAATTATTTACCTCTACTCTTTAATGATATTTAGCATAAAGCTCAATCTCTTCTTCTATATCTATCTTAGATGCTGGTTTGTGTACAATAATAAAACCTATTAGGTTATTATCTTTATCATATTTAGGTGTGCAGTGCATATTACTCCAAAAATACATGCCATCTCTTCTAATATTTTTTAGTGTACTAAACCATGCTTTCATTCTTTTATCAATAGTCCATAACTTATCATAGATTGCGTCAGGAACATCTGGATGTCTAAAAATTTTATGATTTTTCCCTATAAGCTCTTCTCTTCTAAAACCAGTAACTTCAGCAAAACTTAGATTAGCATAAGTGATTATTCCATTTATGTCAATCTCGTATATTAAATTATTTTTATAAGTATATTCAATGTCCAATGGTATAAGATGATGCACAAGGCTCCTTTTTAATCTAACAATCTATCAAGATAACTTTATTATAATAATACTAAATAGTAATTTAATTTAATCTTTTTTTAAATTTTAAAGAGTATTTTAAAAAACTTTTTTACATTATATAATAGCTAATGTTATCATAGATAAATCTATTATTATTTTTTAACAATTTCTGTTTTTAGTATTTTAGCAACTTTTTTACTACTAGCAACTGAAATTTCATTAAACGATGCAGAGTTTATTGCTTCAAATGTTCCAAAGTAGTTAAGTAATTTTTTTAGAGTAGCTTTTCCTATCCCTTTTTTTTCTAAAAGAGAGCTTTTCATATCTTCTTCTCTTTTTTTCTTTTTATGATAAGACAAGGCAAAACGGTGTGCTTCATCTCGTAATCTCTGTACCCACTGTAATCTTTTATCAGTAGGTTTTAGTTCAAAAACTGAATTTTTAGTATAAATAATATCTCTAGCCCCACCTTTAGCCCGTCTTGTTTTATAATCTAATTTCTCTTTAGCTATAGCAATAATATCAAGCTCTATCTTAGCCTCTTTTATAAGCTTTAAAGCTAATTGTAAAAGAGTATCTCCACCATCAATAACCCATAAATTAGCCCTTTTACCACTATTAAACTTTTCTATTCTCCTAGATACCATCTCTTTCATTTGCCCATACTCATCTTTTGATTTAAGTTGATATTTTCTATAAGAGGATTTATCCCATTTTCCATTATCCCAAACAATCATAGCACCAACTCTAGCTTGACCAAAAAGATGAGAATTATCAAAACTTTCAACTCTATATGGAACACTCTTTAATTCAAATAGTTCGGCTATTTTAGGCTCTATTTCCTCCTCTACAGTTTTTTTAGATTGCATATCTACTCTTTTAATAGCTTCTATATTATCTCTTACAATAATAGCCTCTTCATATCTCTCTTCCATAGATAGTTTTAACATTTTTTCATTTAATTTATCTATTAATATCTCTCTATTATCTAATGCTTTTTTTGCACTTTTAATAATTTTTTTATACTCTTTAGAGCTAATTTTACCCTCACAAGGAGCTAAACATCTACCTATTTCATAAAAAAGACAAGCCTTTTTACCATTTAGACAAGATTTTTTCTGAACTAAAGGAAAAAGCTCATAAAGAGTATCAAAAATAACTCTTCCACCATTAGGATAAGCTCCATAATATGATATATTTTTACTATTTCTAACTTCTCTAGTTATTTCAAATCTAGGAAAATCTAAAGAGTTATCAATAGAGATATAAGGGTATGTTTTATTATCACGAAGCAAAATATTATATTTAGGTTGAAGTTCTTTAATAAGAGAGTTTTCTAAAATTAAAGCATCTTTTTCACTTTCCGTTACAATATACTCTAAGCTACTAGCCTCTTCTAACATCTTTATAATTCTAATAGTTAAATTTGAATTGGGTAATAAAGAGGGAGTAAAACGCCAATAGCTTTTAACTCTATTTTTTAGGTTTTTTGCTTTGCCTATATATAACAATCTATTATCTCTATTAAAATATTTATATACTCCTGATGAGGTTGGTAGATTTTGTATGGTATTTAGTAAGTTATTCATAACAAAAAGTATAAGATAAATATCTTAAATATAACGCTATAATTGTAATATTTTAAATTTGGGAAATTAAGGAAATAGATGAAACTAAAACTACTAATTACAATAATAGTACTATCAACCTTCACTATAGCAAAAAGCATAAATATAGCAGTTTCAGCAAATGTAAGTTATGCTATAGATGAGCTAAAAAAAGAGTTTAATAGTTTATATCCTAATATAAAAGTAAATGTAACTTTAGGAAGCAGTGGAAAACTAACAGCACAGATAAAAAATAATGCACCCTATCAACTCTTTATGTCTGCAAATATGTTATATCCTAGTAGTCTATATAAAAGTAAAATAGCTATTACAGAGCCTATTATATATGCACAGGGAACTCTTGCTTATCTAAGTAATAAAAAACGAGATTTTAATAGAACTATGGAAGAGATTTTAATGGATAAAAGTATAGAAAAGATAGCTATTGCAAACCCTAAAACTGCACCTTATGGAAAAGCATCTTTTCAGGCTTTAAAAAATGCTAAAATATTAGATAAAATAAAAAATAAACTAATTAATGGTCAATCTATTTCGCAAACAGTTACATATTCTGTAATAGTAGCAGATATAGGATTTGTAGCTAAATCATCTTTATATAGTCCTAAAATGAAAAGATATAAAGAGGGGATAAATTGGTATGAGGTTGATAAAAAACTATATAATCCTATTAATCAAGGTATTGTAATTTTAAAAAATGGTAAAGAAAATAGTGATATTAAGGCTTTTTATAACTTTATATTAAGCCCTAAAGCAAAAAAGATATTTAATAGATTTGGATATATCACACCATGAGTTATCTTATAGCTACTGTTACTAATATTATAGAGTGTGATATGCTCCATTTAGTTGAATTTAAATCTAATAATACTGCTCTTTCTATGATAAGTTTAGATTTAATGGACAATATAACTATTGGAAAAAAGGTACAATTAACTATGAAACCATCTCATATAGTAATAGCTAAAGAGTTTAATGGTGATATTAGTTACTCCAATAGATTAGATTGTACTATTATATCTATAGATAATGGTGCAATTTTAAGTAGTATAAGATTAGACTTTTTTGGTTCTATATTAGAAGCTATTATAACTTTTAAATCATCTAAAAGCATGAATTTAAAAGAGGGAGATAAAGTAACTGCTATGATTAATGCTACTGAACTCTCTATAACAGAGGTTTTTTAATGTTTGAGAATTTAGATTTTTCTCCATTTTTGCTATCTTTTAAATTAGCAGGAGTTACTACTATTATACTATTTATAGTAACTCTTCCACTAGCATGGTATTTATCTCAAACCAAATCTAAAATTAAACCATTTTTAGAGGCTATAACTGCTTTACCTATAGTTTTACCTCCATCTGTTTTAGGGTTTTATATTTTAGTTCTACTCTCTCAAAATTCACCAATAGGTAGCTTTTTTAGTGATGTATTTAACATAAAGCTCATATTTAACTTTACAGGTTTAGTAGTGGCTAGTTGTTTCTACTCTATGCCTTTTATGGTACAACCCCTACAGAGTGGATTTGAGGGGTTAAATAAAAATATGTTAGAGGCATCTTATATTGCAGGAAAAAGCAAATTTATAACTCTTTTAAAAGTAGCACTTCCAAATATTAAACCATCTCTTCTTACAGCCATAATTATTACATTTGCCCATACAGTAGGAGAGTTTGGTGTAGTTTTAATGGTTGGTGGAAGTATTCCCAATGAGACTAAAGTTGCATCTGTTGCTATATATGAGATGGTTGAGGTTATGGATTATAAATTGGCTCATATATATTCAGCCATTATGGTAATAATTAGCTTTATAGTACTGCTGTTAGTCTATATCTTTAATCATAAACAGAGTAAAAAGATTGGTGGATTTCATTAATGATAAAAATAGATATAACAAAAAAACTATATGGTGCTGTGGGTGAGATGAGTTTAGATATTAATCTAAATATTAAAAAGGGTGAATTTATAGCAATTAGTGGGAAAAGTGGAAGTGGGAAAACAACTCTATTACGAGTTTTAGCAGGTCTTGAAGATGCTAATGGAGATATAGAGATAGATAATAGAGTTTGGCTTAGTAAAAAAAAGATACTCCCCACCCAAAAGAGAGAGATAGGATTTCTATTTCAAGATTATGCACTTTTTCCCAATATGAGTGTTGAAGATAATCTATTATTTGTTAAAAAAGATAAAGAGTTAGCAAAATATCTTTTAGAGGTTACAGAACTTACCGAACTAAAAAATAGACTCCCAAATAGTTTAAGTGGTGGGCAGAAACAGAGAGTTAGTCTATGTAGAGCTTTAATGAGCAGACCAAAACTACTTTTACTAGATGAACCTCTATCTGCACTTGACCCAACTATGAGAAAAAAACTCCAAAATGAGATACTTCTACTCCATAAAGAGTTTAATATTACAACTATTATAGTGAGCCACGACCCAAGCGAAATTTACCATTTAGCAGATAGGGTAGTAGTTTTAGAGTTAGGAAAAATTATAAATATTGGAACTCCAAAAGATATACTTTTAAGAACAACAGGTACTCAAAAGTTCTCATTTGAGGGGGAGATATTAGATATAATAAAGGTAGATGTTATATATATTGCTATTATATCTATTGGTCAACAGTTAGTTGAGGTTGTTATATCGCAAAGAGAGGCTAAAACTCTTAAAATAGGGGAGAAGTTACAAGTTAGTACAAAAGCATTTTCTCCAAATATTTTAAAATATAACTAACTCTCAATCTTTTTAGATAAAATTACAATTAATTCAACCGAAGGGAAAATAATGTTTGGAATGGGTTTTACAGAGATATTAATGATTGCTATTGTAGCTATACTATTTTTAGGACCAGATAAATTACCAGATGCAATGGTAAAGGTGGCAAAGTTTGTTAAAGGTGCAAAAAATGCACTAACAGAGGCTAAAAGTGCTATAGATAGTGAAATAAAAATATCTGAACTAAAAGAGGAGGCTTTAAGTTATAAAGCAAAACTTGATGAGGCATCAAATGAACTACAAGGGTTTAAAAACTTTAATAGTGTAGATGCACTTAATGAGTCTCTTGATAGTTTAACAGAAACAAAGCAAGTTGAACCTAAACAAGATGAAGGCGTTATTATAAAAAAGAAAAAAGATAAAAATGAAGAGGATAGTAAATAATGTTTAAAGATATAAAACCTCATTTAGTTGAACTTAGAAAAAGATTAGCTATATCTTTTGCTACTGTTATTGTTTTTGCATTTATTGCTTTTGGATTTAATCAACAGATAATTGCTTTTACAAAAGCCCCTCTTGTTAATGTTGTAGGAGGAGACCCATTTATTGGTGGTATTGGTATATTTTTTACAGCACTTAAAATATCCGTATTTACAGGTTTTCTTTTTGCCTTGCCTGTTGTATTTTCTCAAATATGGGCTTTTATAGCACCTGGTCTTTATGATAATGAGAAAAAATATGTTATACCATTTGTATCTATATCTACATTTATGTTCCTCCTTGGTGCTTCATTTGCATATTGGGTTGTTATTCCTTTTGGATTTCAATTTTTATGGATGTTTGCAGGAAATATAGTTAACTTCTTACAGACTCTTGATGAGTATATAGGAATTTTTACAAAAATACTTTTTGGTTTTGGAGTAGCATTTGAACTTCCCGTTATTCTATTTTTCTTAGGAATGTTAGGACTTGTAAATGATAAAAACTTAAGAGACTTTTTTGGATATGCTGTACTTATTAGTTTTGTATTCGCAGCGATATTAACTCCACCTGATGTTATTACCCAACTTCTAATGGCAGGACCTCTTATTTTACTCTATATTATATCTATTGCTATAGTTAGAGTGGTAAATCCATATAAAGCAGATGATGATGAAGATAATAGTGATGAAAATCATAAAAGTGTTGAAGAACCAAAACAATTAAAATAAATTATGATAGAAAAAGAACTACTAACAAGTAGCTATAATTATGAGCTTCCAGCTCATTTTATAGCTCAATATCCAGTACAACCACGAGATAGTGCTAAACTTCTTGTATATAATAGAAAAACCAATAAAACTACTCATACTATATTTAGAAATCTTTTAGAGTTTTTACCTAAAGAGTGTGATGTTTTTTTAAATGATACTAAAGTAATTAAAGCTAGAATTTTTGGTAAAAAAGCAACGGGTGGAAAGGTTGAACTTCTATTTAATAAGCCTATTAATGCAAATGAGTTTTTAGTTTTAATTAGAGGAAAAGTAAATATAGAAACAGAGATTTTTTTTGATAATAATCTTTCAGCTATAGTTAAAAAGTTAAATAGTGATGGCTCAAGAGTAGTTATATTTAAACAAAAAGGAAAAACTCTTAGTTTTGAAGAGCTAGTTATTATATTAGATAATATAGGACATATTCCCCTACCTCCTTATATGAATAGAGAAGATAAAAAAGAAGATGAGAAAAATTATCAAACCCTTTTTGCTAAAAATGCAGGAGCAGTAGCAGCACCTACTGCATCACTTCACTTTACTACAGAACTATTTGAAGAGTTAAAAAATAGACATAAAATACATAAAATAACTTTACATGTAGGTGCTGGAACATTTAAACCAGTTGAAGCTGAAAATATTTTAGAACACCCTATGCACTCTGAATACTTTAATATTCCTACAAGTAGTGCTAATATTTTAGACAGTAATAGAAAAATACTTGCTATTGGAACTACAGTTACAAGAACAGTTGAGTATTTTGCAAGAGAAAAAAAAGTTAATGGAGAGTGTGACCTATTTTTAAATCCTAAAAATAGACCAATAAGAGTAAATCATCTTTTAACAAATTTCCATTTACCAAAAAGTACTCTTATTATGCTAGTATCAGCGTTTATAGGGCGAGAAAAAACTCTTGAACTTTACAAAGAAGCCATAGAGAAAAATTATCGTTTTTTCTCTTATGGTGATGCTATGTTAATAATTTAGTTATCATTAGAAGCTCTTGTAAGTTTTACAACTTCAGTATGAGCTTTTATAAACTCCTCATTTTTTGAAATTAAACTACTTAAATCTTCTTTATTAAGTTTTTTCTTATTTACAATGGGTTTTACCTCTTCCCATATCTTTTGACTAATAGCTAATTTTTCTAAAATATCTCTATCTTCTGTACCATTAAGCTCTAACTCCTTATCCCCATCTTTCAGAGCTTTCATAAGTCTATCCATACCTTTAATAGTAGTTTTAAGCTTATCTTGGTTCTCTTTTTTATTGATATTCTCTCTTACTAAAAGTCTCTCTTTGACTATTTTTGTAATATACATTCTAGGCTTTCCAACTTGTGTAAAGAGCATGGTCTTTATGTGAGCCATATAGGCTTCTAATTTATCTGTACTTTGATAAAATTTTAAAAAATTTGAAAAAATATAATCTATATCTTTTAAAAGGGATAAATTATTATTTAAGATATAATCTAATGCCTTTTTACTCTTAGCATCTTTAGATAAAACTTTAATATTGTCGTAAAATTTAGACCATGTAGTCTTAAAACTCTCTATTTTATCTTTAAACTCCGGTAGTTTTGCTACTACTTTATCTATATCTTTTTTATCATGCATTAAATCTTTCAATTTACGATTAAACCCATCACCATTTTTTAGTAAATCCTTTTGATAAAAGGAGGTATTAAAATCCATATATATTAAAACAGCATCTCGTGCCATTCTTTGAGTTTTCATTCTCTGTTTAAAAGCATTATTTAAGACCTTTTTATCTTCTGCCTTTTTCTCTTCAGCCTTATCTACAATATCTGTTAGCCCACTTACTAAATCACTCTTTGCAGAGATAAAAGATAACCCCAATAAGAGTAAAATAGTTACTTTTTTAATTAACATTACTACACCTTTTATTTAACAGTTAATCCAAGAATATGCCAATTTTGCATACCCCCACGATAGTATAAAATTTTATCCTCTGGACAGCCTAAACTCACAAGTGATTTAATCTCTTTTGTAGCCTGTTCATCCCAAATACCATTACTAAAAATAATCATTGTTGGCACTCTATCAAAGTTCCATTTACCATCTACCTCTTTTGCACCTAAAAGTTTAAGAATTTTTTTAAGATACTTACTATCTTTTTTTAACATAGTAAAAGGTAAATTAATAGCACTAGGGATAGTTCCACCTCTATACCAATCTCTGGTTCTTGCATCAATTAAGAGCATATCACTATCCTCTTTTTGCATATCCTGTATATATCTTAAAAGTTCAATCTCCCCAATAGTTTTTACTTTTCCAATATTCATAGGTTGAATACAAAAAGGTGGACACTCTCTTGATGTTTTTGTGAAACTAGAGGTTAATCTATGTTTAGTATCTTGAATTCTCTCAATCTTAATATCTTTATTATCCTCTTTTATAACAATTGACTCTAAATCCTTTGTTATATTAACTCCTCCTGCCATTAAAACAGTTCCTAAAAATATAGTGCCTATAATAACTTTATTTTTCACAATTTTCTCCTTGTTTAAATTTTTGGTATTAATAATCTACTATTAGGATAGATTTCATATCTTGAGTTTATCTTATCTCTATTAGCTTCATAAATAAGTCTGAACTTACTCTTATCGTTGTAGTAGCGTTTTGCTAAAATAGATAGATTATCTCCACTTTGAACTTGTATAATAAAATATTTATCTGTCTCTTTCAAAATGCTAATTTTTTTATTGAATACATCTTTAATAATTGCACTTGCAAACTTTTTAGCAGATTTTGTATTTCTCTTTTCTGCATCTTCAACTAAATTTTTAAGACTTTTTTGAGTTTGAGATAGACTTTTTTTAGACTCTGTTACATCATCTATTAAGCTCTGTAATCTCTTTTTAACATCTTTAGGTTTTACATCTGAACCATCTAATTCAACCAAACTTGTTAATTCATCTTTTATTGAAGCTATCTTTTGAATATTAGAAGCTCCAACCTCACTATCATCTAAGTTATCAACAAAGTTCTTTAAGTCTCTCTTTTTCCCTCCTTTCTCTTCATTAATCTCATCAACTAAAGCAATCAGACTATCTTTTAATTTACTTTTTTTCATCTCCTCTTTTGTTATCTCTTCTAAAGAGTTATTTAAAGAGTTATTTAAATAACTCTTTATTGATGCAATATCCTCATTTTTATCACTAACTAAATCTTTCTCTAAAGTATTTAAAATAAATTCGGCAGAACTCTTCTCTTCTTGGGAACACTCTTTAGAACCATTATGCTCTTTTCTACAGCCTAGATTTGTCTCCTCCTTAGTGATACTTTTTTCTATACTATTAATAGCCACTGTACTCTTTTTTTCATTATCTCCACAACCTATAAATATAAATATTAGTATTAAGAAAATTGGTAATCTTATTCTCATTATAGCTCCTTATTTAGTAGATGAGACAACTGTAGTTAACTGTTTTAGTGTTGTTTGTAGAAGAGTAGTTAAACTATAAGATTTATATCCTACTTCGAAGGCCAACACTCTACCTGTAGCATCAATAACTATTGTTAAAGGAATAACACTGTCCCATTTATATTCATCTCTTAAATATTGAAGAAATTTCCCTTGTTTATCTCCATCTACAATATTATAATTTATATGATACTTATCTATATGATTAATATTAAAATCATTAGAGTGGTGTTGAGCCTCAATAGCAATAATATCAAAAGCATTCACAAACTTTTTTTTAAGTTTAATAAGTTCAGGTATCTCTTTTTGACAATATTGACAATCCCACCCAAAAACCTTTAAAAAGACAATCTTACCCTTTAACTCATCTATGTTGATATGGTTTTTTGTAGTTTTTATGTGGAATGTTTTGTTTTGAATGGTGGTAAACGAAAAGTTTTGATTTGAATTAATATAATTAGATAGGTAAATATATGTACCAACAACAGCTAAAACAACTATAGTCATAGTGGCTAAGAGTATTGGTATATTATTTTTTTTTCTATCTATAGTAGGCTCTTTTGTTTGATTTTCTGTTTCCATAATTAATATCTACCTTTATATTTTAATATATATAAACAGAATAGTAACACAATAATTTTTAAATTAGTATAAAAAATAGTGATTAATTAGATTAATTTTGATGATTATTTTTTTTGTTTAAGAGATTGGTAAAAAATAGAGAGAAATTAAATCTCTCTATCAATAATATATCGAGGTCTTCCTTTACTCTGCTGAAATACTCTTCCTACATATTCGCCAATAATACCTATACTCATAACTTGAATTCCACCCATTAAATAGATAGAAATCATAACAGATGACCAACCTTGTATAGTACTTCCTAATAAAAATTTCTCACATAAAATCCATAAGATTATAAATAGTGAAAATAAGAAAATAAAAAATCCAATAACTGTAATAATTCTAAGTGGAACTATGGAAAAAGAGGCTATTCCATCAAGTGCAAAAAATAGCATTTTTTTAAATGGATATTTACTCTCTCCTGCAAATCTTTCACCTCTTGCATAATATATACTACATGAACGAAAACCAATAAGTGGAATAACGCCTCTAATAAAAAGATTAATTTCTTTAAATTCAGCTAAAGCATTTAAAGCTTTTTTACTCAATAGTCTATAGTCTGCATGATTTGATATACTCTCTATTCCCATAAAATCTTGGAATTTATAAAAAGCCTCTGCTGTTGCTCTTTTAAATGTGGTATCTTTGCTTCTATCTTCTCTTACTCCATAAACTACCTCATAACCCTCTTTATATTTGGCTACAAACTGTTTAATAACGCTTATATCATCTTGTAAATCTGCGTCCATAGAGATTAAGGCATCAACACTATCTTTTAACTGCATAAGTCCAGCAATAAGTGCATTTTGATGTCCAAAATTTCTTGATAGTTTAATCCCTTTAAAGTTTGGGCTATTTTTTGAAAACTCTTCTATTATATCCCATGTTTTATCTTTACTTCCATCATCAACAAAACAGATAAAACTATCTTTAGAGATTTCATTTTCCTCTATCATCTTATTTATAAGCTTTTCTATATGTTTTTTGGTCTCTGCTAAAACCTCTTCTTCATTATAACATGGTATTACAATACCTAATTTCATTTTTTATCCTATTTCTATTAATTTTATAACCACCAGCCACTAAACCAAACTAAATAGTTATCTACATACCATTTAGCAACCTCAAAACCACTTAATACAGGATAATATAGTAAAAATAGTATTATTACTGTAACCATATAAAAATATAATAATTTCTCTTTATCTATTAAGTTTTTAAACATATAGATAATAGATAAAATTAAAAAAGGTACAGCATAATAGAAATGATATATAAACATTAATCTTCCTACAAATATATAAGGAAGATATAATCCTAAAAAGGCTAAAAGAATAAATGCTGACTCTAATTTGTTTGTTTTTAATGTTGAATATAAAAGATATATTATTGCTAAAATACCAGTCCAAAAAATAGCAGGATTTCCAAATACTGTAATAGAGCTAAATCTATCTCCTACTATATTTCTATAGTAACACATTGGTCTATAATCTATAATCCAACTCCACCATTTCGAGCTATATGGGTGAGTAGCTTGTAGTGCTGAATGGTAGTTATACATATCTACTTGATATTTTATAATATTAGATAGAGAGTTATCTTCCATATAGATATAAAAAGTTAAGTAGTAAACAGATAATCCAATAATTAGATAACTTAAAATTCCATATAAAATTAATCTATACCCTGCAAAACTTTTTTTAAGTGGATATTTTGAGATTAATAGATATATAGAAATAAAAATAAATCCTAAAGATGCAAAAACAGCAGACCATTTAATAGCACTAGCTAATCCAAAAAATATACCACTAATTAAGAGCCAAGATAACTTTTGTTTTATTATAAATCTATATAAAAAGTAATAAGAGAGCATAACAAAAGAGACACCAAAAGTATCTATAATAGATATTCTAACTTGTGTAAAGTGCATAAAACTATAAGTTAATATTATAGCTGAACTTATAGCATATAGAGAGTTTTTAAATATTAAAAGAGCTAAATAGTAGATAATAACTATCATTAATGCTCCAAATAGAACATTTATAAACCTCCAACCAAAAGGGGTCATTCCAAATACTTTAATACCCTGACTAATAATAGCTTTACCTAAAAATGGGTGTGTTGTCTCATATATCTTTAATTTATGGAGTATCTCATAAGCAGTTCGTCCAAAATATATCTCATCAAAAAACATACCTCCATAGTATGTAGTATCTATCTTTATATTAGTTTCATCATTTATCTTTTTTAACTCTTTACTTTTAAATGGAACTAATTGATTTTTATTTAAAAATCTTATCTCTCCAAAAGTGGCCTCCCCTTTGGAGACTAAAATACCTATTTTAGATGTTTTAATATTAACTTTTTCACAATTCCATCTAAATGAGAATGGAAAATTTTTATCATAGTTATAAAACTTTTCCCATTTACCACTATTTTTAAAATAACCTAATCTAAATTTAATATTTTTATCAATTCCTATATAGTAACAAAATTTATCTATCTGTTGCTCTTTTTTAAAATCAAAAAGCACACCTTTACTATTAGTATTTATATCTATTTTCTCAAAACTTTGAGGTGCTTCTTTACTTCCTAAATGGGTAAAGGCATAAAATAAAAAAGTAGTAACCAATATTAAGAGAAGAGGAGGTTTTACTACTCTATCTTTCTTTATAAATGTAAAAATATTAAAACCTAAAAATAGTGCTAATACTATTGGAATAGATAAGTAATAAGTAGAGATACTACTTCCATAAATTAATATAAAAACTAAAAATGGAATAGTTATAACTGTTTGTAAAATTAATAATTGTTTTTTGTTCATTTTAAATGCTTTTAGTAGAGATATGATATTTTAACAAAATAATCTTGATTTTTGGTCAACTCTTTTCCATAAATACAACCTTTATATTTTTAATATTCTCTTTTTCAACTATTTTATTTAAATTTATTATATCACTCTTTTTACTATAATTTTCTCTAAATACAACTAAATTAATATCACTAAATTTCATAATATATTTTGTATCTTGAATAAATCCAAAAGGTGTAGAATTTATAATAATATAGTCATACTCTTTTTTTAGTCTCTCTATTAAAATAGGTAGATAACTAGATAAAATAAGTTCAGATGGATTAATAGATATAGCTCCAACTGGTATAATATCTACACTATCATACTCACTGGAGTGATATATAATATCACTTATAGGGTCTTGACCTAAAAGATAACTAGCAAGTCCTGCTTTTACATTATTATACACTCCAAATATTTTATCTAAACTAGGCTCTCTTATATCTAGGTCAACTACTACTGTTTTATAGTTTGCCATTCCAAAAATAGCTCCTAAATTGGCTGTTACTATATTTGAGCCTTCGCCTTTTACTGTAGATGTAATTAGTATAACTTTTTTATTATCTTTTAGAGAAAGTTGTAGTGTTGTTCTTAGATTTCTATAGCTCTCCGTTAAATAAGAGTTTAAATTATTATAAACTTGAACCTTTTCATAACCTTTTTTTATAAAAGGAACAACTCCATAAATAGGTAAATCTGTTTCATTTTCAATATCTTCTCTATCTACTATTTTATCACTTATTGCATTTCTAATAAAGGCAAATATAACTCCTGTAATAAGACCCAAAATTGTAAAAGCAATTAAGACCAATTTATAGTTTGGACTAACTGGGTCTAGTTTACTATAGGCTTTATCTATAACCTTATAATCAGATAGAGTAGCAACTCTTACCATCTCATTTTCAGCTCTTTTTTGAAGTAGAAAGTTATACATTTTAGAGCTAACTTCATAATCTCGTTTTATATTAACAACTCTTCTCTCTTTTGTTGGAAGTCTTTTTATTCTGTTTTCATAAGAGCTTTTGAGTCTGCTTAGATTTCTATTTGTATCTATTATACTTTTTTTTAAATTTTTAATATTTGATGATATTTTAGCTTTTGCTGTATCTATTTTTCTCTGAAGAGCTTTTATAGTTGGGTGTTTATATGTATATTCAGATAGAAGCTCATTTTTTTGCAGTTGACTATCATGTAAAACTTCAATAAGCTTTAATGTTGGTCTATCATCTAGTGCCATAAGAAGAGGTGAAATAGAGTCTGGATTATAACTTTTTTGTAAAATATTATCTATATTTTTAATAATTTTCTTTTTTAATCTATTTTCTGAAAGTCTAATATCAATATTTGCTAATTCTGTAATAAATGTAGATGCTTGAGTTGATGGTTGAATTACATCATTTTTTATGCGATACTGTTCTAAATTCTCCTCCGATTTTGTAAGCTTTTTCTTCATTTTATGAAGCTCTTGAATAATAAAGTTTAAAACTTTATCATTTTGCTCATTTTTATTTTTAATACTCTCTTTTATAAGACTTTTTGTTAATGAATTAATATATAAAAGACCTCTCTGTTGTATATTATCTTTGTATGATATTTTAATAAGAGATATATCATCTTCTAATTGAGTAACTTTTAGATTATTTTTTATAATACTCTCATAGATATATCTATTTTCATTATTAATCTTAACATCAATAGCTTCTTTATAATTTGAAAGTTTTAGAACTTTTAGTTTAAAATAGGGTGTAGTTATCTGCTTATTATAAGGGAAAGGCTTTTTCTGTTTTATATGTTTTAAAGATTGACCTAAAATTTTTGCTTTTAATCTCTCTAAAATAGAGTATTTTATTTTAAGTCTATAACCATTATCTTTTTGAGTAATAGTTAACTTTCTTCCTAAAAACTTTTTATCAAAAATCTCTATATTAGTTAACTTTATTGGTATTAATTTATTAATCTCTACACTTTTATTATGTCTATTTTTATAATATTGAACTTTATAATTTACTTTTCCTAGTTTTAGTGCTTGGTCATTAATATAAAAAGTCTTTATAAGAGCCATATCCTCTTTAACATTTGCTGTAACTGGTCCTGATACTGGATTTAAAATATTACTATTAATACTTTTAATACCATCTTTTGTTTTAACTTTTACAATAGCATAAGAGCTATATATAGGTTGTTGAAAATATAAATATATAGATGCAATAATAATAGAAATTATAGTTATAATTAAAATAGACCATTTATAATTATTTAATGTTCTAAACATCTCTTTTACATTAACATCTTTTTTATCTGTTTCAATATATCTATCTGCCTGTTTACTCATAAGAACTCCTTCTAATTACATAATTTTATCAGTTTTTAAATTAAAATATGTTTTAAAATATTAAAAATAAATAAACATATTTTAATATAAATAAGTATAAAATGTTATTTATATAAAACAAAAGGAGATTTTACAATGAAACCCAAAATATTACTATCAGTAATAGCTTTAAGTTTTAGTTTTATTTATGGTGATGCCATTATTCTAAATGAGTATAATGGTGTAGCACCAGAGAACCAACTTAAAAATAATGGATATGATACCCATTTTGGAGATATAGATGGAAATGGTGGCTCATGGATTGAACTTGTAATAACTGAGGATTATTTAGATATTAGAAGTGCTACAATAAATATTGAAAGGAGTGGAGGAGTTCATGTTTTAACTGCAAATTTTCCAGACTTATTAGAGTTTGCTTATCTTAGAAAGGGAACAATTCTTACAATATCAAATGAACCAACAGACCTATCTTATTCTCCATTAGATAGTAGTAATCCCGATTGGACAATAAATCTAAATGCTAATGATTTAATTAATAAAAATGGAGTATTTGAAATATCAGATAGAACAATGGATATATCTATAACATCAGTAGAAGATACAGCTCTTATGCGAAACTCTGGAGAGGTAGTTAAAGGTTGGGGGATTGATGATGAAGAGGTTTTTAAACTAAAAAAAGAGCCATCAGCATCTATTGAACCAACTGATACAGCTTATGGAGATGATTATAGTGGAAAACAGATAATTAGTACATTTGGTTCTCCAAATCAATGGATTGAGGTAGATGATACAACTTCTATTCAAACATTTACAGCTTTAAGAGATATGACATTAGAGAGTAGTGTTAATAAAATGGTTCTTTTAAATGAGTATAATGCTGTAGTTTACAATAAAAGATTAAAAAGAAAAGGAAAAGATACCTTCTTTGGACGACAAAAAAGTAATGGTGGTTCATGGTTAGAGCTAGTTATTTTACATGATAAAACAGATTTAAGAAAATCTATTTTAAAAATAAGTGATAGTAACTCTAATGTATATAAAGGAAGATTACCAAATATAGATATATTATCAAAAGTTAGAAGTGGTACAATTTTAACTATATCGGAAGAGCCAACAGATTTAAGCTATAATCCTTTTGATAGTTGTAGTGCTGATTGGACTTTAAATATAAATAAAGATGACTTAACAGCTATTGAAGGAACTTTCTTTACAAATAGTGATAATCTTTTAGTCTCTATGGTATCAGGTAGTGGAGATATAACCATTATGCCTGAAAGTGGAGAGGCTGTTACTAGTAGTGTTGTAGGAAAAAGAGAAGTTTTTAAACTAAAAAAAGACCCATCAATATATATTGAGCCTAATGACCCATCTTATGGTGATGATTTTAATAAAAAAGCAAGAAGTACATTTGGTTCTGCAAACCATTGGAAAAGAAATAGACATGAGAAATTAACAACACAAAACTTTAATGACCTAAGAGTTATAGCTTTAAAAGAGAATTTTAGACGACATAAGAGTTCACTTCTATTAAATGAATATAATGGTGTATCTTCAGGTGAATTCTTAAAAGATAGTGGATATGATACATATTTTGGAACAATTCTTGGAAATGGTAGTTCATGGTTAGAATTAGTAGTTACTAGAGATTATTTAAATCTTCAAGATGCAAATATAATAATTAAACAAAACTGCACAGAGATATTTTCAGCACAAATTCCTGCACTACTTCCCTTGGCATATCTTCGAAAAGGTACAATTATTACAATATCAAATGAGCCAACAGATATGACCTATTCACCATTTGCTCCATATAGTGAGGATTGGAAATTAAATATAAATGCTAGTGATTTAGTTAATAAAATTGGTAATTTTAATACTAGCGATGAAGATATAATTATATCAATTTCAGATGAAAATGGAACTAAGATACTATTATCTGAAAGTGGTGAAGGTGTGTGGGGAGACCATTTAGTTGATAACCAAGAGGTATATAAACTAAAAGCTGAACCAAATAAAGATATAACACCTTATGATAATAGTTATGGTGATGATAATAATACATTAGCTATTAGTAGCTTCTCTTATGAAAATAAGTGGGATAGTGGAAATAGTACAACACTAGCTAAACAGAAATTTATAGTAAGAGAAGATTTAGATTTAAATGAAACAGATGGAATAGTATTGTCTAATATAATAGGATTAGAGGAGTTAAGAGATGCAGAGTCTTTACAATATGTTCCTATAAACAATAGTTTATGGATAACAGATGATGACTCTCATCATGTATATGAGATGGATTTAACAACTCATGAGATAAAGAGTGTTTTTAATGATATTAATTTAGGAACATTTACAGATGGAGATATACAAGACCATTGTGAAGACCATTTAGGTGCTTGTGATATTGAGTCTATAGCATATAATGAAAATAGTGATACTTTATATATATTTACAGGTCAAGCACCTGGTGACCCTGTTATATTTAAATTAACAAGAGCTGATACAAATAGTTCTTTTCAGTTAACTGATTATAAAAAACTAGGAACTATTGAATATCCTGCTACAACTTTTATAGATAATAATTTTATTGTGGCTAGTGTAAATAGTTTATATACTTATGATTTTGACTCAAATCAAACTACTTCTACAGCTCTATATACAACTCCTGCAGGTAAAATAGTAGGTTTAGCTTACAATAAGAGTAGTTCAACGCTTTGGGTTACTACATCAAATTTTGAATTACTAAAAGTAAATTGGTTAACAAAAGAGACAGAAGCTACATATCAAATGAGAGATAATGGAGTATATGACCCAAGAGGAATAGAGATTATTAATAATAGACTCTATATTTTAGAAGGAATTAATAATAAAGCAAAAGCAGATGAGGCTATAGCTCCAATAGGACACCCTCTTAAAAATGCAATTCATATATATCAACTTCCGTAATATAAAATAGATAAGTTAAAGCTTATCTATTTTAATATGTAAATTTTAATCCTCCATAAAAACCATTACTAAATATATAGTTTGTATCACTTGGATAACCAGTTATAATATTTCTATATCCTGCATATATCTTTACACTCTCTATCATCTCAATATCACCTGAAAATCTAAATTCACTATAACTATCACTATCTCCAAATGCTAAAGCACCTGGTGCATAAAGAACTTTACCCTCAATAGCTATTGGAGGAATATTGAACATTAATGGTGGAAAAGAGTATCTAACCATAGCAGTAAGAGGTACTGCTGAAAACCATTTATCAATATCTTTTTTATTGTCTTCAACATTACTTATAATAAATTTTGCACCAAAGGTAAGTTCAACTCCATCAACACCCTCTAGTTTATTAGTAGCTCCAATACCAACTCCTGCTAATGAGGCTTTTTTATTATCATTTTCAATATTTATAAAATCAAAATCAGCTAAAAATATAGTGCTACTTGTCTGTAACATAGCTAGATTTCGAGAGTCAAGAGTTCCTTCTATTTCTAAATCATCTTTATTGACATTAACACCTAAAGCACTTTGAGCAAAAACTATTCCTGATGTAATTAGCGAACCTATTACTATCTTTTTTAACATTTTTATTCTCCTTTGTTGTTTCATGATATTATAGCATATTTTATTCCATAAATATCTAAGCCATTTTATTCATACTTAAAAACAGAAAATTAAGCTTTATATTATTTTATATAATGTATAAATTTAATTCATCTCTCGGAGTGCTGTAATAGCTGAGATAGCAATAGTGCTAATTCCGTGGAACTTGAACTGGATAATCCCAGCGTAAGGAAGAGATTGTAAATAGTATAAATATTTATAATTTTTTTAAGTAATATTTGTTTTTATTATTTATCTTCTTTTCCTTTAATTATATAAAAGAGGAAACAATGACACAAAAATATAAAGATACTTTAACAACTTCTAATGAACTATTAACAAGAGAGCCACTCCCTGCTTCTAAAAAAGTATATATTAAGGGAAATATATATAAAGATATTAGAGTACCTATGCGTGAAATTTCATTAAGTAACGATACAAAACTAGGTGTTTATGATACATCAGGAGTATATACTGACCCATCAGTTAATATTGATGTTGGTGAAGGAATTACACCAATTAGAAAAGATTGGATTATTTCTCGTGATGATATAGAGGAGTATCAAGGGAGAATTATGTCTCCAAATGATAATGGTCACTCTACTGATGAACAACTAGATTTTGTAACAGCAGGAACTAAAGGTTTAGTAAGAACTCCTCTTAGAGCTAAAAAAGGCAAAAATGTAACTCAACTTCACTATGCAAGAGCAGGTATTATTACACCAGAGATGGAGTTTGTAGCAATTCGTGAAAATCAAAACTTAGCTATGAGTAGAGAGTATTTAAGTGATAAAGAGAGAGAAGAGAGACTAAAAGGTAACCCAATGGGTGCAAATCTTCCAAAAGAGATTACTCCAGAATTTGTAAGAAAAGAGATAGCAGAAGGAAGAGCTGTTTTACCTGTTAATATTAACCACCCAGAAGCTGAACCAATGATTATTGGTAGAAACTTTTTAGTAAAAGTTAATGCAAATATTGGAAATTCTGCTACATCTTCATCTATTGCCGAAGAGGTAGAGAAGATGGTTTGGTCAACTAGATGGGGGGCTGATACTGTTATGGATTTATCCACTGGTAAAAATATTCATACTACTAGAGATTGGATTTTAAGAAACTCTCCAGTGCCTATTGGAACAGTTCCTATCTATCAAGCACTTGAAAAAGTTAATGGAATAGCAGAAGATTTAACTTGGGAGGTGTTTAGAGATACTCTAATAGAACAGGCAGAGCAGGGGGTTGACTACTTTACAATTCATGCTGGATTACTTCTTCACCATGTACCAATGACAGCTAAAAGAGTTACAGGAATAGTAAGTCGAGGTGGTTCTATTATGGCTAAATGGATGATAGCTCATCATAAAGAAAACTTCCTAAATACACACTTTGAAGATATTTGTGAGATTATGAAAGCTTATGATATTACATTCTCTTTAGGTGATGGACTAAGACCTGGAAGTGTAGCTGATGCTAATGATGAAGCTCAATTTGCAGAGCTTAAAGAGCTTGGAAGACTTACAAAAATTGCATGGAAACATGATGTTCAAACACTAATAGAAGGTCCAGGTCATGTACCAATGCACATGATAAAAGAGAATATGGATAAACAACTAGAGTATTGTCACGAAGCACCATTCTATACATTAGGGCCATTAACCACCGATATAGCACCAGGTTATGACCATTTTACATCAGGAATTGGGGCTGCAATGATTGGTTGGTATGGTTGTGCAATGTTATGTTATGTAACACCAAAAGAGCATTTAGGGCTTCCTGATAGAGAAGATGTAAAAGAGGGATTAATTACATATAAGATTTCAGCTCACGCTGCCGATATTGCAAAAGGTCACCCAGGAGCAAGAGCAAGAGATGATGCTATGAGTTTAGCTAGATTTGAATTTAGATGGGTTGACCAATTTAATATAGGATTAGACCCTGAAAGAGCTAGAGAGTTCCATGATGAGGAGTTACCAGCAGAGGCTTCAAAAGTGGCACATTTTTGTTCTATGTGTGGACCAAAATTCTGTTCTATGAAGATAAGCCAAGAGGTAAGAGATTATGCTGATGAGTTGGGTACTGATATAGAAGAGGCAAAAAAGAAAGGAATGGACGAGATGTCAGAGGTTTTTAAAGAGAAAGGTGGTGAAGTATATATTGAGGCTAAAAAATTAGAAGAGGTTTAGAGATATATCTATTTATTAGTGGGTTAAATTCCCACTTACTTTAAGGGGAAAAAAATGAATATAGCAATAGTTGGAACAGGACTTGTTGGAAGAGTTCTTGCACTAAATCTTCTAAAAGAGGGTCACACACTTACTCTTTTTGATAAAGATACAAAAGAGGGAGTAACATCAGCAGGATTTACAGCTGCTGGAATGTTAGCTCCTTTTGCAGAGTTAGAGACTGCTGAGTCAGTTATATTTGAGCTTGGTAATCGTTCTATGGAGCTTTGGACAAGTTTAGCAAGAGAAGCAGGGCTTTATAATGGAGTTAAATTTAATGGAACTATTATTACAGCTCACCAGCAAGATATGCCTGAACTTGAACATTTTATTAAAACACTTAAATGGAAAGTTGATAAAGCAAAAGATATAAAACTCCTAAATAGTCAAGGTTTAAAAGAGATAGAGTCTGAACTATCTCACCATAATCAATCATTCTATTTAAAAGATGAAGGACATATTGACTCACAAAGATTTATAGCATTTTCAACCACATATCTTGACTCAATGCCAAATATAATATGGAAAGATAATACTTTTATTAATAGATTAGAGCCAAATAAGGTTATATATAATAATCAAGAAGAGAGTTTTGATTGGGTTTTTGATGCTCGTGGACTTGGAGCAAAAGAGTATTTTAAAGATTTACGAGGAGTTAGAGGAGAAGTTATTTGGGTTGAGGCTAATGATATAAACATAAGTCGTCCTACTAGACTTATGCATCCTAGATATAAAATCTATATAGTACCAAGAGAGAATGGTTGTGAGGGGATTGAGTTAGAGTATTGTAAAGATTGTAAAATAGCTCAAACTACAGGTTCAAAAAGATATATAGTAGGAGCTAGTGAGATAGAGAGTGAAGATATGAGTGATATATCGGTTCGTTCTACTCTTGAACTTCTTTCAGCTCTATTTACAGTTCACCCAAACTTTGGAGAAGCAAGAGTTGTTAATACAGAAACAAATTGTCGTCCAGCTTTTAAAGATAATTTGCCACGAATAGAAAATGAGAAAGGATTAACTAGAATAAATGGACTCTATAGACATGGGTATCTTTTAGCTCCTGCTATTGTTGAAAAGGCTCTGAATGAGGGGATAAGAAGAGATTATGATTAGAATTTTATTAATTATATTGACTCTATTTTTTACAGCTTGTGAGGAGAAATCAAAACCAGTAATTATTAAAAACTCTTCACTTTCTACACCAATTAGGTGTATAAGTTTAAATAGATTAGAGGTTGAACCCAAATTTATAAGTGAACTAGAAAAGCTTTATGATTTTAATAGTAGTTGCAATTATAAATTAACTATATCTTATAAAAAAGATATAGTTTGTAATAGTAGTTATAATGCTGTAGCAAAAACTACAGGTAAATTTCCCAAAAGTTACTTAAAATTTGAGCTAAGAGATGGAATGACAATAGTATATAGTTATTATATTGACCTATATGATAATGTAGATACAGAAGATATTAGAGATGGATTTTTAAAGTTAAAAATGGATTTAGTAGATATTTCAAAAAAGGAAAAAGAGTGAAACTATCCATAAATGGAGAGATAAAAGAGTTTAATAAAGAGAGTATGACAGTTAAAGAGCTTTTAGAGTTAATGAACTATAATAAAGGCATAGCTGTAGCTCTAAATGAGACTTTTGTTTTAAAAATAAAATATGAAGATACAAAAATAGAAGATGGGGATAGATTGGATATTTTATCTCCAGTTCAAGGGGGATAGCATGGAGAAGTGGAAAATTGAGGGTAGAGAGTTTAATAGTAGATTAATGATAGGTTCAGCACTATATCCATCACCTGATATTATGCAAAAAGCAATAAAAGCCTCTGGTTCTGAGATTGTAACAGTGGCACTTAGAAGACAGAGTGCCACAACTCTAAAAGGTGGTAACCAATTTTGGGATATTATTAAAGAGTTGGGAGTCACTATTTTACCAAATACAGCAGGGTGTCACACAGCAAAAGAGGCAATAACCACAGCTTTAATGGCTAGAGAGCTTTTTGAGGTTGATTGGGTAAAGCTAGAGGTGATTGGAAATCAATATAATCTTCAACCTGACCCTTTTGCTTTAGTTGAGGCTACTAAGGTTTTAATTAATGAGGGATTTAGAGTTTTACCTTATATGACAGATGATTTAGTATTGGCTCAAAGGTTAGCAGATTTAGGGTGTAGTACTTTAATGCCTTGGGGTTCTCCTATTGGTTCAGGTCGTGGTGTTATGAACCCTTATAATTTAAAAGTAATTAGAAAACAGTTTCCTAATTTAAACTTAATAGTTGATGCTGGTATTGGAAAACCATCAGATGCTATAGAGGCTATGGAGCTTGGATTTGATGGAGTACTATTAAATTCAGCAGTTGCATTGGCACAAGAGCCTATAAAAATGGCAGAAGCCTTTAAATATGCTGTAATAGCTGGAAGATTAGGGTTTGAAGCAGGTGCAATGGAGAAAAGAGATATGGCAAGTCCATCAACTCCAACTGTTGGAACTCCTTTTTGGCATCAGTTTAGTTAAAAAATTCTAAAATTAAAGTGTTACCAAAGGTTACCTATGTATAATATGGTTACACTTTTAAAACTAGGATTTGATATTGCACGATATTACACTTATTCTGTTAGGTGCTGGTACAGCTTCGCGATTTAAACTGCCTCCTAAAAAGCAATGGATATGGATAGGAGATAGACCTTTATGGTTAAAGGTAGCTAATGATTTTCAAACTATAGAAAACTTCTCAAATACCATAATAGTATCATCTAAAGATGATATTCAAAGTATGTCTAACTTTGCTAACTACTCTTTTGTAGAGGGTGGGAAAAGCAGACAAGAGTCTCTAAAGAATGCTTTAAAACATGTCAAAACACCTTTTGTTTTAGTCTCTGATATTGCTAGATGTTGTCTCGATAGGGAGATGATAAGAAGAGTAATCTTAGCAAAAAAAAACAATAGTTGTGTAGTTCCTACACTTAATGCTGTAGATACACTATATTACAAAAATTCTCCTATTAATAGAGAAGATACTAAAATTATTCAAACACCTCAACTATCAGATACAAATACTTTAAAAATAGCACTAGATAAAGATATTCAGTTTACAGATGATAGCTCTGCTATAGCTTCTATTGATGGAGAGGTTATTTTTGTAGAGGGTTCTACTAAAGCTCATAAGTTAACAACTATTGAAGATTTATCTAAACTACCATGTTTAAAAGCACCCTCAAAAAGAACTTTAACAGGCTTTGGAATAGATATTCACCCTTTTGAAGAGGGTAAAAAGATGTATCTTTGTGGAGTTGAGATTGAGTCTGATTTTGGATTTAAAGCTCATAGTGATGGAGATGTAGCAATTCATGCCCTAATAGATGCACTTCTTGGTGCTTCTGGACTTGGTGATATTGGAGAGTTTTATCCTGATACGGCTAAAGAGTATAAAGGTATAGACTCAACCGAACTTTTAAAAGATACTATAAATAGACTTAATAGCTTTGGGTATGTTGTTGGTAATGTTGATTTATCTATTATAGCACAAACCCCAAAACTATTAAACTACAAAAAAAAGATGCGATTTAATTTAGCAAAACTATTAAATCTAACACCAAATCTTGTTAACATTAAAGCAACTACAGCAGAAAAGCTTGGGTGGATTGGAAGAGAGGAGGGTGTGGCAGTTGAAGCTGTTGCAACATTATACTACTACGATTGGACAAACAGATGAAGATAACTATTATAGAAAATGAGTTATATCTAGCTCAGAGTATATCAACAAAACTCAATCAGTCTGGATATGAGACCGAAATTTTCTCTTCGATAAAAGAGGCGATGACATCTAGTTCAGGAGATGCTTATCTACTATCAACTAACCTACCTGGACAAAATTTTAATCCTCTTATTACTAAGTATAAAGAGAAGATTATTATACTTATGGTAAGTTATATTAATAATGATACAGTAGCAGCCCCTCTTAAACTTGGGGCTAATGATTATATTGTAAAACCTTTTATGATACAGGAGCTTCAGAGAAAGATTGAACACTATAAAGAGTATCAGACTCTTAAAAAGTATAAAAATCTATACAAAGAGTATAGTGAGTATCTTTTAAATGATATTAATATTGGTAATGAGCTTGATAAAATTTCGACTCCCATAGTGATATTTACAAACTATATAAAATTGGTTGATAAATTAGCATTTAAATATGCTCAAAAACATGATAGAGTTCTAATTTTTGTTCCACTTGGGGCTAAAAATTGGAAAGAGAAGATAGAGAATGCCAACCCTAAACATATACTTTATATATCAGAACTTCAAGTACTGAAAAAGGCAGAGAGAGACCAACTTTTTGAGCTTATTCTAAGGCGAGAGTTTATTATATCTACAACCACAGACATAGAAACACCATATCCAAAGATAGAGATTAATACCGATAATAAACTGTATGACCAAAATGAGATTTTGACTATTGATGATTATGTTAAGTTTATAGTTAATAGTTTTCAATATCAATTTCCAGATACAGAGCTATCCAAAAAGTTAGGAATTTCTAGAAAAAGTTTATGGGAAAAAAGGAAAAAGTATGGCATCTTTAAGAAAAAATAGGCAACTATATATAGATGCCGAAGCACTATCTACTTTAGCTTTAGTTCAAGAGGGACTAATATCACCCGTTACAAAGCTTATGACTAAACAAGAGGCTATGGAGGTGAATGAAACAAAAATGTATAAGGGAGTTCCATATCCATTTGCATTTATACTCTCACCTAGTGGAAAAAGAAATGCAGAGACTCTTAAAAAAGCTAAAAAAGGTGATACTATCGAGCTAGTAAATGAGGGTCGAGTTGTAGGTGAACTTATAGTTGATGAGACTTATGAAGTAGATGTAAATCAGAGACTACACTGTATATTTGGAACATCAGACCCATCTCACCCAGGGGTTAAAGATACTATAAAGAGATTAGGTGAAATAGCTGTATGTGGAGATTATCGCGTTGAGTATCCTCTAATATCTAGTGGACTTAAAAAAGTAAAACAGACAATAGAAGAGCAAAATGCAAAAAATGTAGCAGGATTTATGCTATACGCCAATCCTCTTAACCGTTCTCATGAGAGAATGATAAGAGAGATATTAGACCATGCAGATATGTTAGTTCTCTTTTTACTAAAACCTTTTAACTCAAATGGATTAAGATATGATATTAGATATGAGGCAATAAATAGTTTTATTGAAAACTTTTTACCTACTAATAAAGTAGTTGTTGTTCCACTAGAAAATTCTTATATTTTTGCAGGATATAATGAATTAGTTCTTGATGCGTTAGTAGCTAAAAATTATGGTTGTAATAGACTTGTTATTACTAAAAACCATACAAGACTTGGCTCATTTTATGATAAAAATCGTCTAAATTCAATTTTTGATAATTCAAAAGGGATTAAGATGAAAATATCTACAGTTGACCATTATGTTTATTGTAATAGATGTAGAACTCTAGTTAGTTCAACAACATGTCCACATGGACAACATCACCATATTCACTACCATTCAGCATCAATTATGAAACTAATTAAAGCTGGAATGTTACCACCTAGCATATTAGTTAGAAGAGAAGTTTCAGCCTCTGTTCTTAGTACACTATTTCCTGAGAGATTTGAAAATATTCAAGAGCTATATGATGCACTTGTACCAAATGAGGGTCTAATGGAAGAGCATAGCGAAGAGGATTTCTATATTAAACTTATGGGACTATATCAGACTAGCTCATTAACTTAAAAAGTAAAGATTAAAATTTTAAATAACTCATTTATTTAATTTTAATCTTTTTTAAAATAGATAAATGTGAAAGATAGAACTACTATATATATTTTAACCTCTATTAAATCCACCTAAAAGCCAATCCTCACACCTCTTTAGTTAAAATAGCACTAACAAACATAAGTTAAAATATTTTAACAAAAAAGGATAGATTTGAAAAGATATAATGTAGCTGTAGTTGGTGCTAGTGGAGCTGTTGGAGAAGAGCTTTTTAGAGTTTTGGAGGAGCAAAACTTTCCAGTAGCCAATCTTCTACCATTAGCTAGTGCAAATTCAGCAGGTAATACAATAGAGTTTGCAGGAAAAGATTATAAAATAGAAGAGCTTACAGAAGATGTATTTAGAGGAAGAGATATTGATATAGCTTTTTTTAGTGCAGGTGGTTCAATATCAGCTAAATATGCTAAATATGCAGTAGAAAGTGGTGCTGTAGTTATTGATAATACAAGTCATTTTAGAATGATAGATAGTGTACCATTAGTAGTACCAGAGGTAAATCCAGAAGATATAGAGCTTTGGGAAGATAGTGGAATAATAGCTAATCCAAACTGTTCAACTATTCAAATGGTGCAACTCTTAAAACCTCTTGATGATTTATATGGAATTAAAAGAGTAGATGTAAGTACCTATCAAGCAACATCTGGTGCAGGAAAAGCAGGAATGGAAGAGCTTGTTATGCAGATGAAAGACTTTTTTGCTTTTAAATTAGATGATACAGAGATTAAAGCTTTTGCTCATCAAATTGCACTAAATGTTATTCCTCATATTGATGTTCCTCAACCAAATGGTTACACTAAAGAGGAGATGAAAATGGTAAATGAGACCAATAAAATTATGCACTCTGATTTTGCTGTAAGTGCCACTTGTGTAAGAGTACCAGTTTTAAGAAGTCATAGTGAAGCAATTACTATTACATTTAAAGAGGGTGTTGATGTTAGTGTAGAGAAGGCTAGAGAGGTTTTAGATAATTTTGAAAATGTTAAAGTTATTGATAATTTAGAAAAAAATGAATACCCAATGCCAATTACAGCAACTGATACAGATTTAACTTTTGTTGGTAGAATTAGAAAAGATATATATTCACCAAATATTTTACATATATGGGGAGTTGCTGACCAAGTAAGAGTAGGGGCTGCTACAAATGCCGTACGAATTGCTCAAAAATGGATAGAGTTAGAGGATTAATATGAAATTTTTAGAACAGTTTTTTGAGAGTTTTTTATGGAATACTCGTTTTTTTGTACTATTTGCTGTAATATTTTCTATGCTTGGAGGAATATCTCTTTTTCTTGTGGCATCAGTTGATATTTATACAGTAGTAGTTGAGGTTATTACAACCTATATAAATCATCTTCACCCTGCAAAGTTTCATGAGGTAATAGTTGGTGGTTTAATTGGAGCTATTGATTTATATCTTATGGCTGTCGTTATGTTTATTTTTGGTTTTGGACTATATGAGCTATTTATTTCTGAAATTGATGTAGCTAAAAGACAAGGTGCATCTAAAATCTTAGAAATTCATTCACTCGATGAACTTAAAGATAAACTCGGTAAAGTAATTGTAATGGTACTGATTGTTAATTTTTTCCAACGAGTACTATTTACAACATATACAGGAGCTTTAGATTTAGTATATTTTGCTGTCTCTATTTTAGCTCTTGCTATATCACTATATTTTTTACATAAAGGTCACTAATGAGCAAAATTTTTGTAGATGCCTGTTTAGGCAAAGAAACCCCATACACTCCTGTATGGATGATGCGTCAAGCAGGAAGATATTTACCTGAATATATGAAAGTAAGAGCTGAAGCTGGAAACTTTTTAAATCTATGTCACAATCCTAAAATGGCTTGTGAGGTTACTTTACAACCATTAGATATAGTAGGTGTTGATGCAGCTATTTTATTTAGTGATATATTAGTTATCCCTGATGAGATGGGTATGGATTTAGAGTTTATTAAAGGAAAAGGTCCAATTTTTCATGACCCAATTAAAAGTGATAATGATATAGATAGACTTTTAGGAGGCAAAGAGGCATCAGATAGATTATCTTATGTTTATGATACTATTAAACTTTTAAGAGAAGAGTTAGATAGAAGAGGAGATGAAAAGGCTTTAATAGGTTTTTGTGGTGCTCCTTGGACATTAGCTACCTATATGATAGAGGGACAAGGAACTAAGACATATAATATCTGTAAAAAGATGATGTACTCTAACCCTGAACTTTTACATAAAATATTAGCTAAAGTTACAGAGGTAGTAAAATACTATATGGAGTCTCAAATAGAAGCAGGAATTGATGTAGTACAAATCTTTGATAGTTGGGCAAGTGCAATAGAGCCTAGTAAATATGATGAATTTAGTTGGAAATATATGGTAGAGATTGCAGACTATTTAAAATCCAAATATCCTTCTACTCCAATTATTATGTTTCCAAAAGGTGTTCCTGTATTTTTAGACCAAGTTTATGGAAATTTTGATGTATTCGGTGTTGATTGGGGAACTCCAATGGCATTAGCAAAAGAGAAGTTAGGAGATAGGTATGTACTACAAGGAAATATGGAACCTTGCAGACTCTATTCAAAAGAGGCAACAACTGAGTGTGTAACCTCTTTAGCTAATACTATGAGAGATGGAAGACATATATTTAATCTAGGTCATGGAATACTTCCTGATGTTCCTGTAGAAAATGCTATTCATTTTGTTAAAGAGTGTCAAAGATTATCTAAAAGAGATTAGGCTTTAGCGTGTTTTTTAACACGCTATATTTAATCGATTAAGCAAAAAAAAGTTATAATTGTTTAATCTATTAAACAACTAAAACATTACCGTTCTACAAAACTTACTCAAACTTACCTATAGTTAGGTTTGTATGAAATTTGCTTCCTGTTTCAATGATACTGGTTAAAGTTAGAAGTCCAGCTCCTAAATTCATTGCCGTTATCTCCACAGGCG
>JAMOOP010000095.1 GCA_027065385.1 Campylobacteraceae bacterium
AAGAGGAAGAGATGCAGCAAAAAGAGCTAAAGATTTGGTTAAACGAAAAGACTCTATGAGCATTGGAACTTTGCCTGGAAAATTAGCAGATTGTCAAAGTAAAGACCCTGAAATTTCAGAGATTTATTTAGTTGAAGGAGACAGTGCTGGGGGATGTAGCTCAGGAGAAACTAAGGTTAAATGTGCTAGGGGAGAGGATATTAGAATTGATATTCTAGCAAAAGAACACTTAGAAGGAAAAGAGAATTTTATATATACTTACAATAAAAAGACAAATAAAATAGAGTTACAAAAAATAAAAAATGCTTGGGAAACAAAAGTTACAGATGATTTAGTTTATGTAACTTTAGATAATGGTAAAAGAGAACTTTGTACGGCAGATCATCCTTGGCTTTTAAAAGATGGTAAATATATTAGAGCCGATAAGTTAAAATCTGGAGATTCTCTTATGCCTCTGTATACATCTGAAAAGAAATTTGGAGGTTACTATCGTAAACATCTTAAAGAACTTAATAATTTTAATTATGAAACTATTATACAACCAAATGGTGAAGAAGAATTTACTCATAGGATTGCAGATAAGTGGAATTTAGAAAATGGTAAATATCTAAAAAGAGATGGTTATATTCATAGACATCATATAGATAAGAATCCTCTTAATAATAACCCTACAAATATAGAACAGTTAACAGCAGGTGAACATATACAAAAACATCGTGATGATTTTGACAAGCAAACTCCCCAATATAAAGAATATATGTCTCAAAAGATGAAAGAACAATCTGATGAAATTTCTGCAAGAGTAATTAAAGATTGGGATAATCCAGAATATCGTGCTAAATTTGATGGGCAACATAAACGAATGCGAGAAATTCAAATTGAAAATGGACAAATGAATACGGAACATTTTGCTGAATATTGGGCTGATGAAACTCATAGAGAAGAGCAGAGTCAAAGAGTTACTAAATATTTTGAAGATAATCCTGATGCAGTAGAGAATAATAGACAAAAAGCAAAAGAGCAGTGGGATAATAAAGAATTAAGAGAATGGAGAGCAGAAGAGACTAGAAAACAGATGTCTAATCCTGATAATGTAAAAAGAAAATTAGCTACTGAACGAGAGACTAGAATTAAAAATAGTTTAGAACTTTTAAATAGAGTTGGTATAGATAATTATGAAAATGTAAGAAAAGAGACTAAAAATAGAAAAGTTTTTATAATTAAAACATTATTAGATAAAATTGGTGAGAGTGATAATTATCCATCATTATTAAATCCAAATGAGTTAATTCAAAGTAATCTATATACATATAATCATAAAGTTGTAAAAGTAGAAAAATATATTGGTAAACCAATACCTGTTTATGATATAGAAGTTCCAAATACTCATAACTTTGCCTTAGCTTCTGGAGTTTTTATTCATAATTCTGCAAAGCAAGGAAGAGATAGAGTATTCCAAGCAATTCTGCCATTAAAGGGTAAAATCTTAAATGTTGAAAAAGCACGATTAGAGAAAATATTAAAATCTGATGAGATTAAAAATATGATTACTGCTCTTGGTTGTGGGATTGGTGATGAGTTTAATGAAGAGAAGCTTAGATACCATAAAGTAATTATTATGACCGATGCAGATGTTGATGGAAGCCATATTCAAACTTTATTAATGACATTTTTCTTTAGATTTCTAGAACCAATTATCGCAAAAGGTTATCTATATCTTGCTCAACCACCTCTTTATAGATATAAAAAAGGTAAAAATGA
>JAMOOP010000096.1 GCA_027065385.1 Campylobacteraceae bacterium
ATGAAAATGAAAATACTTCATTAATTATAACTTCACAACAAAATAACTTTGAGATAGTAAAACTTTTAATAGATAGTGGTGCTGATGTAAATATTGCAGAAAAAAATAAAATTACTCCATTAATAATAGCTTCACAACAAGGTTATTTTGAGATAGTCAAGCTATTAATAGATAATGGTGCAGATGTCAACAGTGAGAATATATATGAAAATACACCACTGATAATGGCTTCACAAAATAATCATATTGAGATAGTAAAACTATTAATTGATAATGGTGTTGATATAAACAGTAAAAATAAAGATGATGAAACTCCATTAATAATGGCTTTAAAAGAGGGTCATTTGGAGATAGTAAAACTGTTACTAGATAATGGTGCAGATACAAATATTAAGAATAAATTTGAATTTTCTCGATTGTTTCTAGCTTCTTCTCAAGCTCATTTAGATGTAGTAAAATTATTAATAGATAATGGTGCTTATGTCAATATGAAGAATGAACATGGAGATACTCCATTAATAATAGCTTTAAAAGAGGGTCATTTAGAGATAGTAAAACTATTAATAGATAGTGGGGCTGATATCAATATTAAGAATAAACTTGGAGATACTCCATTAATAATAGCTTTAAAAGAGGTTCGGTTAGAGATACTAAAACTATTAATAGAGAGTGGTGCTGATGTAAATATAGAAAATGGATATGAAACTCCTTTAATAATAGCTTCTCAACTAAGTCGTTTCGATATAGTAAAACTATTACTAGATAATGGTGCTGATGTAAGTATGAAGAATGGATATAAAAGTACTCCATTGATAATTGCTTCCGGCAAAGGTTATTTAGATATTGTAAAACTACTAATAGATAATGATGCTGATGTAAATATGAAGAATGGATATGAAAGTACTCCATTAATAATTGCTTCTCGCGAAGGTTATTTAGATATTGTAAAACTATTACTAGATAATGGTGCTGATGTAAATTCTAAAAATAAAAAAAGTGAAACTCCACTAATATTAGCCACATGCAAAGCTCATTTAGATATAGTAAAACTACTAAAAAAGAAAAAAGCTGATGTTACTATAAAAAACAATGATGGTAAAACAGCTTTAGATATAGCAAAATCTAATAATAATGATGAACTTTGTCGCATTTTATCTAAAGATAATTCTTTACTAATGATATCTATTTTAATAATTATTTTATTATTTTTCTTAATAACTGTTTTTCTTGATAAATATCCTCAATATAAAGATTATTTTTATAAAAGTGAAATAAAGCAGGTTGAAACAACAGATGATGAAGTAAAGCAAGATGAAGTAAAAAAATTATATTCACTTGAGATCAATACAAAACCAACTAATGCCACAATAAAGATTATGAATATAAAACCTAAGTTCAAACAAGGGATACAATTAAATAATGGGAGTTATGATGTTTCAGTCACTAAAAAAGGTTTTGAACCTTATCGGAAATGGATAAAAATTAATAAAACTACTAAATTAACGATTAATTTAAAGCCACTTAAAAGTTAGTAGTTAATTCTACAAAATAGATGAGAAATGAGTAGTTGGGGAATATAATATCCCCATAAAATTTTCTAAAGTTTTAAAATAGTAAATTTTTTCTTTCTAGCTATTTCACCTCAATAGTAGCATCGGCTATCTCTATAATATCACCAGAGATAATTTTTGCTCTTTTTCTAGTTTCTACTTCACCATTTCTAGTTACATAACCATCAGCAACAATCATTTTTGCT
>JAMOOP010000097.1 GCA_027065385.1 Campylobacteraceae bacterium
TCTATCTTACCCTCTGCAAAAGATATATGAATAACAGGATAACTTACACTCCAATCCCACTTATCTTCAATAGCAAGACCTTTAAAGTACTCTTTTTTACCCTCAAATATATTTCTAAGAGTATCTAAAAATAAAGACTTACCAAATCTTCTAGGACGAGAAAGAAATACATATTTATAACTTTCTATCATATCATAAGCAATACTAGTCTTATCTATATACACATAATTATTTTCTCTTATTTCACTAAATGTTTGAATACCAATAGGTAATTTTTTTAATTGCATATTATTCCTTAAATTTTATTATAATTATATCAAATTTATACCATTAACAACTATGACAGATACTTTTCCCACTCAAAGTTACTGATATTTTTATCTTTAGTATCAAAATCAATACCAATAAGATATATATCTTTATGGTAGTTAAGATATTTTTCGTAGTATTTTTTATCTTTTATCTGTTGTAGAGCATTTTGTTTGTTATCTACTTTAAACTCAATTATATAAATTGCATTATCCATAATAATAGTTAAATCAATTCTCCCTTTATTGGTTACATCTTCACCTATAATATTCAATCCTAATGATTGTAAATACACATATACTACACTAGCATAAAATCCTTCGTAATTTTGTATTTTATTATTTGTAAAATTATTATATGGAATTGATGTAAAAATAGAGATTAAAGCATTTTTAAAATCATCTATATTTTGCTCTCTTAGTGCTTTACTTAGTGGTTTAGCTCTTAATGTATCATCTTTGTAAATATAAGAGATAATATATTTATTTAAAGAAGCTTTTACCTCTTTATTTGGTATTTTTAAAGTATATATAATATCACCATCTTCATCTTGTTCTACTGTATTAATAGTTAAATACCCACTTTGATACAGTATTACTTCTAAGTCTAAATTATCTATATCAAAGCTATTCAATAGTTTTTCATCTACTCGTAAATCTGTAAGAGCTGGTAAAAAATAGTTATTTTCTTTTATTAATTTTATTAAAAATGTAGGTGTACCACTCTCAAACCAGTAATTACTATATATAAAATGGCTTCGGATAAACTTTAGTATATCAAAAGGGTTATACATATCACTACCTAAGAAGTTATAGCCATTGTACCAACTTTTTAGCTCTTGCATATCTACACCCTCTAGGTAAGGCTTAAATGTAGTCTCTACATCGTTTTGAGTATAGCCACATATATCTGAAAAATCTCTGCTTAATGATATATCTTCTATGTTATTTAAACCACTAAAAATAGAAGTCTTAGTAAATTTACTAACCCCTGTAAGAAATGCAAACCTTAAAAACTCATCACTCCCTTTTATAACACTATAGAAGTTTACAAGTCCATCTCGTATCTCCTTAGCTACATTAGGATTAGTGATATTATCTAAAATAGGCTTATCATATTCATCTACTAGGATTACTACTTTTTGGTTATACTTTTTATGTGCTTGTCTAATAAGACTACTAAAACATTTTCTATCAAAAATATCATTACAATCTAGTCCTAGTCTATCTGCATTAATCTCTAATAGTTCAGTCCATTTATCATCAAGATCTGCTCTATTTTCTATCTTACCCTCTGCAAAAGATATATGAATAACAGGATAACTTACACTCCAATCCCACTTATCTTCAATAGCAAGACCATCAAAGTACTCTTTTTTACCCTCAAATATATTTCTAAGAGTATCTAAAAATAAAGACTTAC
>JAMOOP010000098.1 GCA_027065385.1 Campylobacteraceae bacterium
TAGTCAATAAAATTAAATCTTATCTAAAAAATGAGATAAATAGAACTATTAATAACATAGTTAAAAATAATAAACCAAAAGAGATTATAGTTGAGAGACTAAATTTTACCTCTCCAAAACTCTCAAAAAAATTAAATAGAATGCTATCCAATTTTGGAAAAAGAGCAATAGAGGAGAAGTTTAAATCACTTAAAGAGAGATATAATATAGAGATAACAGAAGTAAATCCAGCTTATACCTCACAAACTTGTAGTAAGTGTGGCTATATTGATAAGAAAAATCGTAAATCACAAGAAGTTTTTATATGTGGATTTTGTGGAAAAAAACAAAATGCAGATATAAACGCTTCTAAAAATATTCTAGCTAGAAGTTCTAGCCAACTTAAAGATATTTTTGCTAAGAAATCGTTTATTCTTGATAAAATTGTTTTAAATTTTATTGAGCGACATTTGGTTGTGTTACTTTATATTTTAGAAAAAAAGAGTTATTCTTTATCTAAAATTAAAAGTAGTAACAACTTATGCTATAATAGTTTAGCTAACACTTTAACCTCAAATTCCTATATGTCAAATTATCTAAATGGTAATTTTCTAAAAAATAGTTAGGATTTTTAGGTGAGGTGAAACTTGGGATATGGAAAAATCATAAATAGGGCTAAAAATCCTGTTTTCTATGATTTTCCATTGAAAAAGATACTATAAAGAAAATAGCCACTCTGTCTAATGGTGTAGTTTTTCCAAAATCTCAACCACTTAAAAAACAACTCAAAAGGCTTAGACAATTACAGAAAAAACTAGCTCGACAAGTACGATATAGCAATGGTTACGAAAAAACCAAAAAACAAATATCTAGGCTTCACTATTTTGTTTCTCAAAAGAGAAAAGCAATTATTCATGAACTGACCGATTATCTAGTCTCTAATTTTAAAAGAGTTGCTATTGAGGATTTAAATGTAAAAGGTATGATAAAAAATCATAAATTATCAAGAGCTATTAGTGATGTTGGATTTGGAATGTTTAGAGAGATATTAACCTATAAGTGTAAACTTTATGGTGTAAAATTAGTGCTAGTAGATAGATTTTTCCCATCTTCAAAAACTTGCTCAAAGTGTGGTACTAAAAAAGATGATTTAAAACTAAGTGAAAGAGTATATAATTGTACTTCATGTAACTTAGTCATTGATAGAGACTTAAACGCAAGTCTAAATATTAATGGTTGGCGATAAGTTCAGGCGACAACTCAAACGATAGTGGAGAAGTCTCGTTAGAGACTCTGTGAAGCTATAACAAGTTTTTTGCTAACTTTTACTAGGTTTGCATAGATTTTTATGAACGGATAGATATGAGAATATTAGATATAAAAACCCAAATAGTAAAAGCACCACTTAAAACACCATTTAAAACAGCTCTTAGAGAAGTTACCCATTTAGAAGATTTAGTTGTAACTATCCATACAGATAGTGGATTAATAGGTTATGGAGAGGGGGCTTCAACTGCTGTAATAACTGGTGAGACACTTATTAGTATGCAAGGGGCTATAGAACATATTAAACCATCTCTTATAGATAGAGAAATTGAAGATTTTAATAATCTATTATATATAGTAGAAAATAGTATGGTACATAATAGTACTATTAAATCTGCTTTAAATATGGCTCTTTATGATTTGCGTTCACAATCTTTAAAACTTCCTCTCTATAAACTTTTAGGTGGAACTAAAAAGAGATTTGAGACTGATATTACTATTAGTTTAAATAGTATAGATATTATGTTAGAAGATTGCCAAAAGGCTATAGATTTGGGATATGGTATTTTAAAAATCAAAGTTGGTGAGTCTATAGATAAAGATTATAATAGAATAGAGACTATAGCCAAAAGTTTTCCAAATATAAAATTAAGAATAGATGCTAATCAAGCTTGGAGTGCTAAAGAGTCTGTTAGACTTTTACAAAAATTAGAAAATAATGGAATAGTAACTGAACTGATAGAGCAACCTGTAAAGGCTAATGATTTTAGAGGAATGAAATATATAAAAGAGCGAACTCTTACACCTCTACTTGCTGATGAGTCTGTTTTTAGTCCCAAAAATGCAATAGAACTTTTAGAAATGGACGCTTGTGATATAATAAATATTAAATTAGCAAAGTGTGGAGGAGTAACTAATGCTTTAAAAATAGCAGATATTGCAGAATTATATGGTGTAAAGTGTATGATTGGTTGTATGTTAGAGGGTGCTATATCAGTTACAGCAGGAGTTCATTTAGCATCTGCTAGAGATAATATAATAACTATGTTGGATTTAGATGGAACTAATCTTTTAGCTTATAATCCAATTAAGGGAGGAGCTATATTTAATGAGAGTGAAATTATACTAGATAATAGTTATGGATTGGGAATTAAAGGGATAGACTAAAATAGTTAGGATATTTTTTGAGAATATCCTATATTTTAGTTATTTAGTGACCACAACCACAAGAACCACTTCCACAGTGTTCTTCGCCACCACCAACTTGACCTGATGAGATTTCATCTGCTGTTGCTTCTCTTGCACTAAGAACTGTTACAGAAAACATTAAATCTTTCCCTGCTAATGGGTGGTTAAAATCAACTACAACATCTTTATCATTAAATGATTTAACTGTTACTTGAACTGTTTCTCCATTTTCACCTTGACCATAAAGAGTTAAACCATCTTTTAATTCAACACCCTCAAACTGTTCAATTGGTAAAGTTTGAAGAGCTTCACTATTATACTCACCATAAGCTTCATTTGCTGGAACTAAAATATCACCACTCTCATCTTTACTCATACCTACTAACGCTTTTTCAAGACCTGGAATAATTTGACCAATACCCATAATAAACTCTAAAGGTTGTCCACCTGTGTTACTATCAACAACTTCAGTTGTTCCTGCCTCTTTTACTTCGTATTCAATACCTACAACACAATTTTCATTAGTAATTGTCATATAGACTCCTATTATTTAAAATTTCCAACATAATAGCAAAGCAAACTTTATTATGACTTACCACTATAGATTTTTTTTAGCTATTTCAGAAGCTTTTGTATTTGGATAGTTATCAACTACAAATTGAAAGAAATTTTTCGCTTGTTCTTTTTGACCAGTTCTAGCTAAAGATATTGCAGTATGAAGATATAGAGTTTTCATATAACCTGCACTATCATATAATGATGCACTCTTTTTATAGTATCTAATAGCACTATTATAATCTTTTGTATAGTAGGCTATTTCTCCTAAATAGTAGTTAGATGAGGCAGGTTTATAATTTTGTGAGGCTGTTTGAGTAAAATTTTCTTTTGCAGAATTATAACTTCTTTGACCAAAGAGTTGAACACCTCTTCTATATATAGTTGAGATGTCAGCAGAGTTACCTTTTGTTGAGGAAACGGTACTTCTTTGTACAGTTCTACTTCCTGCTAATGCTTCCTTTAAATCTTCCCTTGTTACATAGTTATTATTAATTTGGTCAATCATTTGACCCATTTCAAGTAGTAGTGAATATGTTTTATTATAATCATTATCTCCTTGACTATTTAATTTTTCATTAGCACTTAACTGCTCTTTAACATTTAGTAGCTCTTTATTTAAACCTTCTATAATAGTTGTTAAACCATCAATACGATTTTGTTGTTCTGCTACTCTATTTTTTAGGTTTTGTACTATTTTTCTATTTTCTAGTACACTCTTTTCTGTTTGTGTTAATCCATAAGGAGAGGAGCTATCTATATTTCCTGCTCCATATACAGAAGGCTCAGAAGCCTGTAACAGAGTTGTTACAGCTATAGAGCCTATTAAAATTATTTTCTTCATTTCTACTTCCAAGTTATTTAAGGTAATACTTTAAACTCAACTCGTCTATTTTTAGCATAACATTCACTTGAATTATCTGTAGTACATTCAGGAGAACTTTCACCTAAACTTACTACTACTATGCTTGAAGGTTTTATACCTTTACTAACTAGAGCCTCTTTTGCAGCTTTTGCTCTTCTAAGTCCTAATGCATAGTTGTACTCATCAGTTCCTGTTGCATCACAGTTACCCTCTATTTTCACCTTTGAACCAGATTTTACATCTTTCTCTAACACTTTTGCATTACTTGATATTATAGATAGTTTATCAGGAGTAATAATATATTTATCAACATCAAAATAGATATTTTTAACACCATTATCTATACCATCATAATTTGTATCATAGTTATAACCATTGGTATTTCCACCATACTTATCAACATTATCACGATTAGCATTAGTATCCGTTTTAACTTGATTATCTAAACCTTTAGTTGGTACAGGTGCTTTTTTAGTCACCTCCTTTTGAGCACAACCTACTAATAATAGAGCTGATGTAACTGTTGCAATAAATAGACTTCTTTTCATTTTCTTCCTTTAAAATATTGAACTGTAACTTAATTATACCAAATAAATATTAATTACCAATCAATTGATTGAATTTGACCAATTTTTATAGGGTATAAAGCACTCTGTTTTGTAGCTAGATTTAAATACCCAATACTATTTCTTCCTCCACTCTGTTTTATATATAGAACAACTTTTCCGTTACTAGAAAATCTAGGAAATCTATTAATACCATTACTAGTTAGGGGTCTAACATAAGAGCTATAAGCAGAGCCAAGATAGATATTAACCGATTTTCCCTCTTTTACAGAGTATAAAATATATTGGTCAAAAGCATCACATGAACTATTATTGTTACCATACACCCCAGCTTTTGAAACAGATGATGAACCTATTGATTTTGTATAGATATTAGCCCTTCCTGTACGGTCAGATACAAATGCTATTCTACTCTCATCTCCTAAATATTTACCATTTACATCAATTCCACCAAATTTTGTAATTCTCTTTTTTGAACCACCTAAACGGTACTCATAAATATCAGGCTGTCCACTTGGTGCCATAGTTAAAAGTAGTCTGCTTCCATCACGACTTACATCAGAACATACAAGCATTCCTTGCGATGAGATAATCTTTTTTCTACTACCATTTTGCATATTTACACGATATAGTGTAGGAATTCTATTATTATAAGATGTATAGTAAAATACAGTCTGTTGCTCATTTGCCCATTTTGGAAAGATATTTAATCCTCCTCTTACAATTACACTTGAAAAGAGTAGTGTATAATCTGCAATCCAAATTTCACTTTTTCCTGAAGCTGTATATTTGGAGAAGATTAAATACCTCTTCATCCAAGATATATCTTCATAATTTAGAGCATTATTAATATCAACAATAGCATTATGTGCTAAAAGAGGGTATCTATTTGGACTATTAACACTATAATTTTTTTGAAAAATAACACTATTATCATAAACTTGTATTAACTTTACATCTAACTTATCACCTGATGGATAGTAGCTATATTTTAAAATATACTCTCTATCATGAAGCTCTGGTGGTAACATAAAGTCATCTTCAAAACTACCTCTATGAGGAGTTGTATCAAGATTAAAATGTCCACTCATTTTTATATCATTTCTTAAAGTAGCAAACATCTTTTCATGTCTAGGAGAGCTTCCTGCTCTATTTTGGTCTTCAATTATGCTAATAGATGCTTTCGACTCCACATCTTTTTCTATAGTTAACTCTGCATCAATAGCAAAGAGATTAAGGGTCAATAAAAAAAATAGTATAAAACGCATTTATATCCTTATATATATTTGATATATTATCATAACCCATATATATTAAAACTATGGTAAAAACAACAAAAGATAGAAAAAGCTATGGTATAATCGCGTCGATTAAAATATTCCTAGAGAATATAGTAAGGAGTAGTGTATGTTAACAGTTGCTCTTCCAAAAGGGAGAATTGCAGAAGAGTCATTAGAAATTTTTTCAGAAATTTTTGGTGGAGAATTTAAATTTGAAGGTCGTGAACTTATTATGGAAGTTGGAGATTTTCGCTTTTTAAATGTTCGTAATCAAGATGTACCAACCTATGTCGAATATGGCTCTGCTGATATTGGAGTGGTTGGACTTGATGTTATTACAGAAAAAGAGCTAGATATAGTAAAACTTCTTGATATGAATTTAGGAAAATGTAAAGTAGCTATTGGGATTAAAGAAGAAGATAAACTAGATTGGAGTAAACCCAATATTAAAATAGCTACTAAAATGGTAAATATTACAGAACAGTATTTTGCATCTAAAGCTGTTGGTGTTGAGATTATTAAACTCTATGGTTCTATAGAGTTAGCTCCACTTGTAGGTCTTGCTGATGCTATTGTTGATATAGTTGAAACTGGTGCTACTATGAAAGAAAATGGTCTAAAAGTAGCAGAAGATATTATGGACTCATCTGCTCACTTAATTGCTAATAAAAACTCATACTATGCAAAAAAAGATGAGATATTATCTCTTTATGAAAAAATAAATCAAGTGGTAAAGAGTCGTGTCTAATGCACTTGATTTATACTCTAGGGTAGAAGATTTATTAGGAGTTAATGAAGTAACTCCTACACTATATAAATACTATTTTTCAACTTTAGAAAATTTAGAATTTGACTCTTTATTAGATATTGGTTGTGGAAGAGGTGCTTTTTTAGAACAACTTCAAAAAAAATTTCCATTAAGCTCTTTTCTTGGAACTGATTTAAGTCCTCTTATGGTTGAAACAACTAAAAAAAGAGGAATAGATGCAAAATGCATAGATATTTGTAAATTAGATAAAAAGTTTAAAGTTATTACTGCTGTTTTTGATATGGTAAACTATTTAGATGATAGTGAGCTTATTAATTTTATGAAGTGTGTTGAAGATAGATTAAAGAGTGGTGGATACTTTATATGTGATATAAATTCACTATATGCTTTTGAAGAGATTGCTGTTGGTTCATTTATAAAAGATAATGGAGATAGATTTGTAACAATAGATAGTTTTTTTGAAGATGGTGAATATTACTCTGAATTTACACTTTTTGAAAAAGTTAATAACTGCTTTGTAAAATCAAAAGAGAGTATAACTCAATATTATCATACAGTTAAAAGGTTACAAAAAGTAACAAACTTAAAACTCTTAGAAAAAAAATCTATTTCTGTTTATGGTGATAAAGTTGAAAAATTTTATTTGGTTTTTAAGAAATAGAGATACCCTCTAAGAGTATCATCTATTTTACCAATCTTTTAATGTAACTTTAGCATACATTCCAGGGAATATATTTCTGTTTTTTCTATCAAATGATACACGAATTTTTATTTTATGTGTCATTGGATTAGCATCTGGTATTACTGCTTTAATTTTGCCTATAGTATGAAATTTAATGGATGGAATATCAACAGGTATTCTTTGACCTACATGCACTTTTGATATAATACTTTCAGAAATAGAGACATCAATCTCTAAATTTTCAGTATCAACTAACATAATAGTTAACATTCCAGGCATTATCATATCACCTACTTTAATATTCTTTTGAACAACAACACCATCTGATGGAGCTTTCATTTTTAGATAATTATATATACTAGCCATCTGTTTTACCTTAATAGATGCTTGTTCTACCATAACTTGAGCAGAGTCTAACATCGCTTTAAAATTTTCAGCTTGTGCCTCTAAATCATCTAAATCCATTATTGGGATTTTTTTTCGTTTCTTTAACTTATCTTTTTTCTTATTGATAGTAGCTAATCTTTTTCTCCAAAACTCTACAACAATTTTAGTCTGTTCTAACATTAAATCGGCTTGAGACTTCATAATATCAAACTCTGCTGACTCCATCTCATATAGGTCATCTTCCCGTTTTACCTTATCTCCAAGCTTTACAAAAACCTTTTTGACATACCCCATATATCTACTTCCTATCATCTTTTGACCATCAGATACTACTGTACCTGTTAGTGTAATACTATCAGCTTTTAATGATAAGATGAGTAGAAATGATACAATTAATATTTTTTTCATATTACTCCTTACTTGATATTAATTTAACTACCATTTTCTTATCTGAATATGGCATTTCATACACTGTTGAGTGATTTTGCTATATGCTTGAAGTGCTTGAACTGCATCACCTACTTTAAATCTATCTTCAATATCTACAGCTTTTCGAGTGATTTTTTTCTTAATTTTATTGGTCATTTTAAGACTATTATTTATCCACTTCTCATATATATCTTTATTATTAACCTCAGAGTCTATAGGTCTTATATTTACAATAGTCTCTTTAAGTACTTTTACCCCATCTTTTACCATATCTAGGTTATTATAGAAAAATCCAGTCTGTATCTCCTCCATAGCCTTAGCCATATTTTGCATATCTAAAATTCTATCAACCTGCTTATATCCCTCTGCATAACTTAAAGTCGCAATGACCATTGGAATTAATAGTAGTCTTTTCATCTTATTTTATCCTTTTCAAAGTATTTTCATATCAACATTGTAACAAATTATCTTTAATACCTAAGTTTCATTGATTAAGTTTCATTGATAAACATCATGTAAAAGTATTATTTATTTTTATCTTGTTTAAGTATTTTTTCAAATATTTATTGCTAAGATTGGGTTATTAAACAAAACAAAAGGACAAAAATGAAAAAAATAATTACTACATGTGTAACAGCAGCGACAATCGTAACAAGTGTACAAGCAGATTTTAGCTTTGGAGATATGTTCAAAGATATGAAAGATGCAGCTACAAGTATGAGTAAAGATGCTAAAGATAGTGTAGCTTCTATGAAAGATGGTGCTGTTGAGACTAGTAAAAGTGCTGAACGAACAGTAACAAATGTAAGTAGTGATGCTAAAGATAGTGCTGTTAAAGTTTCAGATGATTTAAAGACTGCCGAGGTATCAACTAGTAAAGATAGTAGAGACTCTGTTGTTGAAATAGCAGAAGATACAAAAGATTCTATTACTAATACAACTAAAGATTTAAAAGATAGTACAACTATTGCTTCAAAAGATATGAAAGATAGTGCTGTTTCAGTATCTCATGATGCTACAGATTCTGTTAAAACTGTATCTAATGATAGTAGAGACTCTGTTAAAACTGTTTCAAATGACACTACAGATTCTGTAAAAACCATATCTAAGGATACTACAGATGCTACAAAAACTATATCTAATGACACAAGAGACTCTGTAAAAGAGGTTTCTAATGACACAGCAGATGCTACTAAAACTGTATCTAATAATGCAAATGATGTTAC
>JAMOOP010000099.1 GCA_027065385.1 Campylobacteraceae bacterium
TTGCCATAACATATCCTTTTATGTTACAATGCGAATGATTTTTAAAACGAGTCGAATTGTTTTAAATCATTACATGTACTGGTTAGCCCTCTTAGTTTGGTCGCTAAGGGCAACTGGTTATCCTCCTGTATTCAAAGTTCCCTCATGGTATTATATTTTTCAGAGTTTTTGCAATAAGAAAGTCTATCCTCTAATTTTTTAATAATGTCATCGGAATACACATAAGCTACTTCTTGAACAGTAGCCAAAACATTATAATCTTGTTGATAAGAGTCTAAATTATCTGTTAAAGATGTTTTTATTTTTATATTGTTTTCATTGAAATAAGTAATACCAAACTTAGAAAAAGTTCTACATGAAGTGCTTTTCACTTCATGTAGAACTTTTTCTAAGTTTGGTATTTGTCTTATCGCTTTATATATATCAATAATCAAATCTCCATCCTCTCTAAAATACTTCATCTTAGCTCTCCTCGATCTCTTTTAAAACAGCTTTCATTTTTTGATTGATAGCCATTTGCATAAAAGACTTTGTATCCATTCCTAAATAGTCTGCACATTCCTCTATATACTGGAAGTCAATATCACTATAAAATACTTGTCTCGCTCTTTTCTTTAGGTTTTCAGATACCTTTTTACGACCAGCTTTCCCACTCTCTTTTTTAGAGGCTGTATCATCTGCTTCTTTGTAAGTTTTATTTGTAGCACTCTTTTTAGCCTTGCTTACAATGTCATCCATTATGTTTAAATCTTTTTCGTTTGCCATGTTTACTCTCCTATTTCATTTTTAATGTAAGTTATATATTTATCCCATTGCTCAAGGATAGACTCTGTTTTTTGATTTTTCTTTTTGCCATAAGCACTTCTTAGTATTGGCATACTGTTTAAATACTCTTCAATGCCTAAACCTTTGTTTAGTGAGTTATTGAATAGCTCTGTTTTTTTCAACTCAAAAAAGGCTTTTATATTAAAATCTTTAAAAACCTTTTTGATGTTTTCAAAATCAGCTTTATTCGTTGTCATAGTTGCTACTATGATGATATTTTTATTAAGTTGGCTCAACTCATCAACTGCATTAACACTTCTCTTGAGAGAGCTTATATTATTGACTACAGGCACAACTACCAAATCACATCTCTCTATAATAGATGTAGTCCCAGCTTCAATAAACCCACCAAAGTCTATAACTGTATTTGGAAGAGAGCCGAAGTCCAGTTCACTTATCTCTTTCAAGGACATTACTTTAGTGTTCTTGTGAACTACCTCAACCACATCATCATCATTAGTGAGTATGATTGAGTTTGTAGCCTTGGCTGTATTAATAGCGATAGGAGTCTTGCCAAGTCCACCTTTACGGTTAATAACTGCTATTACTGACATACTAGCTCCTCTCCATCATATTTAAACACACTACCGACCTTTAAATCAATAAGTGCATTATCCATTACATAGTTAAGAGCTTTCTCTTTAGCACTATCTCCTCTATAGGAGCAGAGTGTTTTTTCAGTAACCTCAACAACTATATCCTCATCCAAAATTCTAACTTCTATACTAATCAGTTCCATTATAAATCTCCTACTTGTTAGAGTAATAGTATAATGAAATATATATTAAAATTATATTAAATTATATAAAAATATTCTAAATTATTTTAAATAATAAAATATTATAAAATATAATATTATTTAAAACTAGCTTAATTTAAG
>JAMOOP010000100.1 GCA_027065385.1 Campylobacteraceae bacterium
AGATGGGTAACGGTAAAATATGAGAAAAATATAGATTATACTTTTATCTGGCAAATTTTAATTATTGTTTTTATAGTTGGAATATTTATTTTATATAGACAATATATTTTAAATAAAGCAAATAAAGAATTGGCAATTGCTAGACAAAAAGCAGAACAATCAAATCAGTATAAATCTCAATTTTTAGCAAATATGTCTCACGAGATAAGAACACCAATGAATGGGATTCTTGGTATGTCTCATCTTGCTTTACAGACAGATTTAAATGAAAAACAAAAAAATTATATACAAAAAATTGATGTAAGTGCAAAATCACTATTGAGAATTTTAAATGATATATTAGATTTTTCTAAAATAGAAGCTGGAAAGTTATCTATAGAAAAGGTTAATTTTAATCTTTTTAATTTAATTCAAGAAATAGAAGAGTTGATGATTCTAATGGTAGATGAAAAGGATCTTAAATTTGAAGTAAGTTATTGTGATAATTGTAGTAAGAATTTTAGTGGAGATAGTTTAAGAATAAAGCAAATACTTATAAATTTAATAGGTAATGCTATAAAATTCACAGACCATGGAATAGTAAAGTTAAATATAATAAAATTATCATCCAATAGATATAAATTTGAGATTATAGATAGTGGCATAGGACTAACTCAGGAGCAACTCTCAAAACTATTTCAAGCATTTAGTCAAGCAGATGGAAAAACTACCCGAAAATATGGTGGAACAGGTTTAGGGCTTGTTATATCTAAACAACTTGTAGAATTAATGAATGGTAAAATATGGATAGAGAGTGAAATAGATGTAGGTAGTAAGTTTATCTTTGAGATAGAACTAGAGGAGTTGTCAGATACTCTAAAAATAGATATTCCAAATGATGAGATAGTTATACAGAACAATATAAAAGAATTAAAAAATATTAAAATACTTTTAACAGAAGACAATCTTATTAATCAAGAGATTATCATAGGACTACTTGAAAATAGTGATATAACAATAGATATAGCATCTAATGGTCAAGAAGCTGTTGATAAAGTGAAAATCAACAGATATGACCTTATTCTTATGGATATTCAAATGCCAATTATGGATGGGATAGAAGCTACAAAAATAATAAGAAAAACAAATAAAACTATCCCAATCATAGCATTGAGTGCAAATGCTATGATAGAGGATATAAAAAGAACAAAAAAAGCAGGTATGAGTTATCACTTAAGTAAACCAATAGATGTAGAAAAACTTTATGAGACTCTCTTGAAATATATATCTAAAAATGTAGATGGTTCACAAAAAAGCATAGAACAAGAAGATATAGAGATTCTAAATTTTAAAAATATAGATACTAAAATCGGACTTTCACATATGGCTGGAAATAAAAAACTATATTTAAAAATATTAAATAATTTTAAAGATAATTATACTGATTTTGATTTTGATAAATTGGGTGAAGATGAATTTAGAAGAGTAATACATACTATAAAAGGACTGAGTGCAAATATAGGTGCTATGGAATTAAGTAAGATTTTAAAAGAGTTAGAAGAGGTACAAAATAAAGATTTATTATCTAAATTTTATAGCGAATTAAATTTAGTTATAACTGAGTTAAAAGATTTAGTAGTAGATGAAAAATCTCATATTGAACTATTGACACTTAATGATGAAAAAAGAGTTGAGTTATTTACAAAAT
>JAMOOP010000101.1 GCA_027065385.1 Campylobacteraceae bacterium
TCTATATTTTTTGCATACCCTTTTATTGAACGTTTTTTTGCTAATTTCTCTCTTGATTTTCTTGCCATTTTTAATTACCTATTTTTTTAGGAATTATAGCAACTTTTATTCTTTATCTATCTTTGGCTTTTTTTTAGGATTTGGGGTGCTTTTTCTCGAACTCAGCTTTAAGTAGCTATTTTTCTAAATATAACTCATTACAAATCTCTTTAATATCCCAACCAACTTTCAAAACCTCAAATCCACTATCCAAAAAATATGGCTCGGAAACAGTTTGAAAGCTACTATCACTCTTTCTACAATTAAAAGCAACACTATGTTTAATACCGTAACTATCCAATGCCTTTAAACTTAAAAGAGTATCATTAATACAACCAAGAGAGCAGTGTGTTACTAAAAGAGTGGTAGCTTTTAAATATTGAATCAAATCTATCATCATAGTTTTATCATCAATAGGAACATATAACCCGCCAGCTCCCTCAATAATTAAAACGTCACATAATTTTTCTAATTTTTCAATAGTTTCATCTATAAGTTTAAAATCAAATGCTTTATTTTTTGATGATACATAGGGTGCAGCAGGAAGTTCGTACGTGATAGGAACTATATCTTCTCTTGTTAAATTTTTAAACTCACTGTTTAACTCTTTTATAAGTTCTAAAAGCATATCTCCATCGGGAGCATTATCTACTACTCCTGTCTCTATCGGCTTCATAACTCCTACTCTTACACCTCGTGAAGCTAACTCTTTTAAAAGTAACCTTGTTGTGTAAGTCTTCCCTATATCTGTATTTGTAGCTGTAACAAAAATTCGTTTAATCATATTTATCTCTACTTTGCTATAATCTTTATATATTGTATCAAATACGAGATAAATAACTATTAATGGGAATATTATGGCAACAGATAATGATTACGAATTAACAGAAGAAGTGATGATAAAACATCCAAAGAAATATAAAGTTTTTATATTAAATGATGATTATACCTCTATGGATTTTGTTGTGGATATTTTAATGAGTGTATTTCATAAAAGTTATGAAGAGGCTGAAAATATTATGATGGAAGTGCATAAAAAAGAGAAGGGTCTTTGTGGTATTTATTCTCACGAAATAGCAGAAACTAAAGTAATGCAAGTAAAGAAACGAGCAAAAGATAATGGTTTTCCACTCAAAGCTACAATGGAACAAGAGTAATGATAAGTAATAATCTGAATGAAGTTTTTCAAAAATCTATACTTTTTGCTAAAAAATTACGTCACGAATATTTAACTATTGAACATATCTTTTTCTATATTTTATCCTCTGATGAGGGTTCAAGTATTATCTCTGCTTGTGGTGGAGATACTCAAAAGATGAAAGAGGATATGCAAAAGTATATTAAAGAGGAGATAGAGACTCTTCCTAAAGATGTTACAACCGACCCTTATGAAAGTGTTGCCCTTTCACGTTTAATAGATAGAATGGTTAAACATATTCAAAGTGCAGGACAAGAAACTGCCAATATTGGGGACTTGATAGTTTCAATATTTAGTGAAGAGGATACATTTAGTTATATGCTTTTAGCAACATATCAGATAGAGAGATTAGATGTTTTAGATGTTATCTCTCATAATGATATGGATGAAGATATAAACTTTACAGTTGATAATGCAGAAGAGGAGCAACAAAGCTATTTAGAAAAATACTCTATAAGCCTTTTACAAAAAGCTCAAGAGGGAAAAATAGACCCTGTTATAGGAAGAGATAAAGAGATACAAAGAACTATCCAAATCTTATGCCGTAGAAAAAAGAACAATCCTATATTAGTTGGTGAAGCTGGTGTTGGTAAAACTGCTATTGCCGAGGGACTGGCTCTTCATATTGTTGCAGGGACTGTACCCGATATTATAAAAAATTCCCATATTTTTGCGCTTGATATGAGTGCTTTAGTCGCTGGTACAAAATATAGAGGCGATTTTGAGAAGCGTTTAAAGGGTGTGATAGATGAGATAAAACTTATAGATGGTGCTATTTTATTTATTGATGAGATACACACACTTATAGGTGCAGGTGCTACAAGTGGAAGTATGGATGCAGCGAACCAGCTTAAACCTGCTCTTGCAAGTGGAGAGATAACGTGTTTGGGTGCTACAACTTTTGCAGAGTATAGAAGTGGTTTTGAGAAAGATAAAGCATTGAGTAGAAGATTTTCAAAAGTAAATATAGAAGAGCCATCAGAGAAAACAACTTATCTTATTTTGAAGGGTTTAAAAGATAAATATGAAAATCATCATAATATTATCTATACAGATAAAGCACTGAAAACGGCTATTGAACTCTCTAAACGTTATATAACAGATAGATTTTTACCTGATAAAGCGATAGACCTCATAGATGAAACTGCTGCATCTTTTCATCTTATTAAAAAATCAAGAAAAAAAGTAACTGCTAAAGATATTGAAAATACAATATCAAAAATTGTAGGTATCTCAAGTAGTAGTATCTCTAAAGATGAAACTCTCTCTCTTATCGACTTAGAAACTAACTTGAAAAAAAGAGTTATTGGTCAAGATAGAGCTGTTATGGAAGTTAGTAAGGCTATAAAAATATCAAAAGCTGGTCTCACTCCAAAAGATAAACCTATTGCGTCTTTTCTTTTTTCAGGAGCTACTGGTGTTGGTAAAACAGAATTGGCTATTGCATTAAGTGATACATTAGGGATTAACTTTGAGCGCTTAGATATGAGTGAATATATGGAAAAGCATACACTTAGTAGATTAGTCGGTGCGCCTCCTGGGTATGTTGGATATGAGCAGGGTGGAATTCTTACAGAAGCTATTAAAAAACACCCTTATACAGTTCTACTATTAGATGAGATAGAAAAAGCACATCCCGATTTGATAAATATTTTACTCCAAATTATGGATAGTGCAACACTTACAGATAACAACGGCTACAAGGCAAATTTTCAAAATGTAATCTTAATTATGACATCAAATATCGGTGCGAAAGCTGATAAAGTGATGGGCTTTAATAAAAACTCTCTTCTTTCTCAAAATGATGAATTAAAATCATTTTTCTCTCCAGAGTTTAGAAATAGACTTGATGCCATTGTAGAATTTGAACAACTTAATATCACTACTGTAAAAGGTATTGTTTCTAAGTTTATAGATGAGTTAAATAGTGAGCTTAAAAAGAAAAAAATTAAAGTTATAATTAATGATAAAGCGATAGAATTTATAACCAAAGAAGCATACTCAATAGAGATGGGTGCAAGACCACTTAAAAGATATATACAAGATAATATTACAAGTAAATTAAGTGATGAGATTTTGTTTGGTAAACTTAAAAATGGTGGTTTAGTGGAAGTGAGTTATAAAAAAGAGTTACTCTTAAAGTTTAAAAATGATTCCACAGATAAATAAATATAACCTGGACTTCCCTAGTCCAAACTCTGCAAATGAAGATGGCATAGTAGCTTGGGGAGGAGATTTAACTCCTTCTCGACTAATAAGAGCCTATCAAAATGGAATATTTCCTTGGTATGCAAAAGATGAACCTATTATATGGTGGTCAACAAACCCTCGACTCATAATGGAACTAAATGATTTTAAACTCACTAAATCTTTAAAAAAGAGTATGAAAAAATTTACCTATAAATTTGATACTAATTTTAAAGAAGTTATCACAAAATGTAGTACAGTCCCTAGAAATAACCAAAATGGAACATGGATACAAGAAGAGATTATCGAAGCTTATAGTGCCTTACACGATATGGGAGTTGCTCATTCTATTGAAAGCTATTTAGATGGTAAACTTGTTGGTGGCTTGTATGGTGTTGTAGTTGGAGGTGTGTTTTGTGGAGAGTCTATGTTTGCAGAGGTAAGCGATGCTTCAAAATCTGCTTATGCTATGCTTATACAACATCTTAAAATATGGGGTTATGATTTTATAGATTGTCAAGTTCCTACGGAGCATTTGAAGAGTTTGGGGGCTAAAGAGGTAACGAGAGAATATTATCTAAAAAGATTAGAAAAAGTACGATTTGAGGAGTTGGAACATTTTTGGGGTAGTATATGAATGATGATGCTATTTTTATCATTTTTAAACCTATTATAATTGATGGTTTTGAGATTTTAGAACAAAGTGAAAGTTTCTCTCTTTTAAGAAAGCTTTAGCGTTATAAAATTGTTATTTTTGTGATAGAATTCTAAATAGATAAAACAAAGGAAAACACAATGGAAAATCAAGAACAAACAGTAGCTCAATCAATCGTAGAAAAACTTTCAGATAAAGTATCTCAAGTTGCGGTAAAGTATAGTAATTTACAAGAGGTAAATGAAACTTTAAATGAAACAGTTGAATCTAAAAATGATGAAATTCAAGCATTACAAGATGAAGTAGCACTTAAAAATAAAGAGATTGAAGAGCTTCAAGAGCAAAATGAGATGAAAGAGTTAGAGATGGAAGATATTGTTTCTAGAGTTGAAAGTATTTTAGGTTAATTAAATATGAGCAAAAGATTAGGTTTACATATAGGTGGTCGTCGTTTTGATGTTGATGTAGCAGAAGATTTTGCTCCATATTTAGAAAATGAAATGAAAAAAGATTTTAATGTGGGTGGAAACAACGATTTAAAGTTAATTCTTCAATCTTATGTTAGAAAAACACATGAAATTTATGCAATGGAACAAGAGATGCAAGAACTTTTAAAAAAGTTAAACAAAACATCTATAAATTAATAATATTTTAAGAAATACCTGCTATAATTTCAGCATCTTCAAAGAGAAGAAATGGTGTGCGCTCGTAGCTCAGCTGGATAGAGCACTGGTTTGCGGTACCAGCGGTCACACGTTCGAATCGTGTCGGGCGCACCATATTTTTCAACAATCCTCAAAAATAATTTTAAATTACAAAAACACACGATTATCCTAAACTAATGTTACTTTTTAGCAAAAAATATAAATAGCTAATTGAAACTATAGGTCTATCCGATAAAAGATGATAACAACTATCAGAAGAGAGTAACTAATCAGCCCATTTATTAGAGTTTGTTAGATGTAGTTTTGGTGGAGACGTGCTATACCGAACATACACCTATCAACCCCTATATTACTATGTTTGAATTTAATATATTAAATATAGGTACCGTAAAAGGTACCTTTTTTCTTTTGCTTTGATGAAAATTAACGATTTTTTACTTAATAATTTTTTTAAAGATATTGTTTAGAAAATCTATTATAATCTAATTTATAAGCTATATCAATATCACTAAACTTTGTTTGAGTATCTTTAGCATAACTTCCAAATAAGCCTAAAATAACTACACCCTCTTTTTCATAAGTTGGTTGGAGTTCTTTTAGCTTTGTTAATATATCATTTTTATTTGGCATTTTAAAGTTCTTTAATATCAACTATAAATAGTTCCATATCTCTTTTATCAATTTTTATTTTTTTCTGAATAAATCAATAAATTATTTAACCAAGTAATTTATTTATTTTATAACTAGATATAAACTCATTAATTTTATGTGAAGATACACTCTCTTCCTTACTTTTAGAATAGATATACACCAATACGATAGTATCTTCTATTCTTGTATAAGTCACAACTCTATAACCTGCACTTTTACCTTTATTGTTAGAACTATTTTTTAATCTAATTTTATATCTACCATTACCTAATTCAGTTCCTAAAGTTGGTTCTTTTTCTAAATCTTCAAGTAACTGTTCATATTCATCAATTAACTTTATATCTTTTTTAAGTAATTTTCTAAAACTTTTTTTAAAAATATCAGTTGTATCAATATTCACTTTTTAACTCATCTAAAAAAGATTTTGCACTTGTAAATTGAGTTCTTCCTTGTTCAGAAGTCTCTATCTCATCAAAACCTTTTTTAATATCATTTATAATGAGTTCAGTTTTAACAAATTTAATAAAATCATCTACTAAACCAGTTTTATCATTTTCATATTGTAAAGATATAAAGCTTTCAAGTTCTGCATTATCAATCTGTATAGTTTGCATTATAATAACCTTTCTTTTAATCTAAATAAGTATAACATAGTTTAAGTTTATGGTAAATATAAAATTTAAGCAATAAAAAGTTAGATAAATGATTTTTTTTTAATGAGTAAAAATAGTGATTATCTGAAAATTGATATAAGTTTTTTAAATTTTCTCTATAATGCTAAATTTACATTAGAGCAATTATTATCTATTTTAGCATTATTTTCAAGATATATTTGTTTGTTTTTCTTAGCAATTTAATAGAGAGAAAGGGGAATAATAGGGAGGTTACTCAAAATTAATCAGCCAAATAACTATTATATCCTCCCCCTGCATTATATCAATAAAATATATTTATTACGCAACTCACATAACTACGCACAACTCCATATAACTACACATAACTCCAATATAGTGTCACACAACTACTTAACTTTCAAAACCAAACTATTAAACTCCTCCACAAAAATATCTTTTATTTTATTTTATCCCCTAAAATCAATTCGTGAAATTCTTTATCAAAGTGATGTTTAAGTTCATTATTATAAAAAGGTAATCCGTAGAGTGTATAGCATTGATTCTCATATGTTTTCAAATTATTTTCATTAACACATTTTAATTCAATTTTATCTTCACTTGTAAGCTTAGTTATATTCTCTAAAAAATCTTCTTTCCATCTTTGGCTACTTAATTTAAAATCATCATACTTATCTTTTGTTCCATCTCCTTTTGGTTCACAAAAAACTTGATGATAACAACCATCTTTTTTAGATTTTAACATCAAAACAAAGTCTGGTTCAAATCTTTCTCCATTCTTATTTTTATTAAAATCATAAATTGCAAATGATTTTTCATTTCTAATTAATTTCACATCATCATATTTTTTTTCTAATGCATCTATATTACTATGAATAAAATCTACAAAACTTTCCTCTTCACTTGTTCCACCGTGAGGATTAAAAACATACCACGGTTGCAATATTCTAATAGATTTATCTTGTTCTTTCTTTTTAAGTGATTTTGTTTTTAAAATAATTTCACTTATCCTCTTTGGAATAAACGATGTTGTTCCTATGCAATTCTTATTATTGTTTTCAATCTTTTTTTCAATCTCATCTAGTATCTCTAAAACTAAAATCAACTTATCTTTATCATTTAAAATCTGTTTTTCTACACTTTTTACAGTAATTTTTATAGCACCTAGATAATTAATATCATTGATAAATTGTGTTATTGTTAATAAATTTGGAAAATATTTTTTTAAAGAACTAAAATAGAAAAATGGTTTTTTATTTATAGCTAATCTCACTATATTTTGATTAGTAGAGAAACAAAAATCGTCTGATATTTTATAATCTAATTCTTTTATCTCTAAATCATCGTTAAATGGTAAAAACTCATTAGTCTCTTTATTAAGTCGTTTTGTATGTAATGTATAATTTTCATTATTATAATAAAAATTTATACCAAACACCTCTTTTTCTTTATCTCTTTGAATAGACTCATTATGATAAATATAACCCTCTTTATAAAGCTTTGTATTTATAAAACTTTCTTTCAGTTCCAAATCTATCCGTTCTTCATTCTCGCCATCAACTAAACCTACTCTTATTAACTCTTTTGTAAGACTAGCTATATATTCACTATTATTGATACTATAAAAAAACATCTCTTCAAGAGCTTTTAACTCATTAGTAGATTCATCAAATTTTCTTTTATATTTATTAGTATCTTTATATTCAAAGGGATAGTATCTAGCACCACGACCTATAAGTTGAGCTTCACTTATTGAGCTATTTTTTGATTTTTTAGCCTCGTCTAATTTAACTATATCAAAGAGGTTAAGAACATCCCAACCCTCATTTAATATATCTACTGCAAAAATTACTCTTATATGATTTTTTTCATCCTCTAAATTATTAAGATATGTTTGCATTAATTCATCTTTATTTTTGATTTTACTATGTATCAAAATAAGATTTTTTTCATTAAAGGAATATTTTAATCTTTGTATAAATTTTTCTTTATCATCTTTAATATAATCAAAAAGTTTATCTATCATTTTTATATTTGATAGCTTAAAAACCTCATCAATATCTGATATAGATAATATTTCCATCATCTTTAAAAAATCTTTATAATTTTTATTTGCATTATCTGTATTTGTAGGGTTTTTAAAAAGAATAACAGGCTTAATAAATTGATTTAGTTTTTCTTCTGCTACTATCTGTCTGTATTCACTTACCATAATAGCTAATAGCATTCTTTGAGTATAGTCCATATCACTATTAATAAGTCGTATCTCTTTAGAATATCTGTCATTTCTAAACTCTTTTAGTGGATAATCATAAATCATTTTATTATGATATTTTGAAAAAACTGCTGTATTTTTCATATCTTGAGTAGCTGTAAACTCTAGTAAAATATTATCTTTATTTGTCATTAAAAGCTTTTGAGTAGTCTTTTCCCAACTATCTTCGTGCTTTTTTTTAGCAACTGTATTAGCGTTTAAATGATGGGCTTCATCAGCAATTAAAACAAGTTTTTTATCTTCTAAGCTATTAAACGTAATACTATTTTCTTTTTGAAGAGTTACTAAATTTGAATGTAATTGATGAATAGTAGTGAAGAATATATTTATATCCTCTTTTTTAGCATCATTAAATGTTTCATCTATAATATTAATATTTATATTTTTATTATTTATATTTATCATCTGTTTAAATAAATATTTATTACTATTTTTGTAAAGAAGATTATGTTTAGTCTTTGTAATAATATTTGTAGTATTTACAAAAAAGATAAAATCTCTATATCCCTTTTCATAGAGATATAAAATTGTACTTGCTACGATATTGGTCTTACCACTTCCTGTTGCCATATGAAAGAGGAGGTGTTTATTATTTATATTTTGATAATTTTTATTTTTAAAATAAAATATAAAATTTTTAAGTGCATCTTCTTGATAAGGTCGTAGTTTTTGTTTTAAATTATCAGATATGGATTTAGG
>JAMOOP010000102.1 GCA_027065385.1 Campylobacteraceae bacterium
ATATTTTAAGAGTAAATCAATTTAACGATGTGGCTAAAAGTAGTTTAGATGAGTGGATATATTTTTTAAAAAATGAGGAGATAGAAAATAGTTTTAAAGCTAAAGGGTTAAATGAAGCAAAAGAGGTTTTAGATGTTTTAAAACTCCAACCAAAAGAGAGAGCAATTTATGAGAGAAAAGAGGATAATAAAAGATATAAAGAGTCTCTATTTTACACAGCAGAGATTAAGGGTGAGAAGAGAGGAGAGAAAAAAGCTAAAATTGAAATAGCTAAAAATTTGATTTTAGCAAAAGTTGATATAGAAACTATAGCTAAGAGTACAGGTCTAACTATTAATGAAATAGAAAAGCTTAAATAATAAAAAATTAAAAATGACATATAAGGGGTCAAGTCATAAATACACAGTATTTTAAGATATATCTATTTATAAATTAATCTCCTCAATCATTAACTGAATAGTTACTTTACCATTAAAGTAATTCTCATTGATAGTATATATAATATCAACTCTTTGACCTATATTAAACTCCTCTTTAGTTTTAAATAGAACCCCTTTATGGAAGATATTGTTGTGTGAAAAAAGAAATCTTTTATGCTCTTTCTCTTTTCCCATACTATTTACATCTTTAATTGTTACATCTCTAGTTATAAATTTTGGTCTGCTATTCTCTTGTCCATAAGGCTCATAGCCTCTTATTATATCTATTAGATTAAAGTCTATATATTTAAAATCTAACTCTCCTAATATATCAGGGTCAAGAGTATTTTCATTATAGTTTTGAGCTAAATAGTTAATCTGTAACTCTCTTTTAAACTCTTCTAAATTTTCAAAAGGAAGACTTAATCCAATAGCAGAGTGGTGTCCTCCAAATCTGCTAAGTAGTCTTTTTGATTTAGAGGTTATTTCAAAAAGATTACAGACATGAAAACTTCTACCACTACCTTTTAAATCTCCATTTTCACCTTTTGTTAAAACAATAGTTGGTTTTTTATAAACTCTTCCTACTCTAGCAGATACAATTCCTACAACTCCCTCATGCCAATTTTCACCATTTACTACAATTATTTTATCATTTGGCTTTACTAAAGATAGAGCTTGATTAGTGATTTCTTGTTCTGTAGCTTTTCTTTTATTATTAAATTCAATTAATCTATCTAATCTAACTTTAGCATCAAATATATTAGAACTAAGTAGAAACTCTACAGCATATTTAGCATCACTCATTCTACCTGCACTATTAAGTATTGGAGCTATTAAAAAGCCTATGTCTTCGGCGTTTATAAGAGTTTTATCAAATCTCTCTTTAAAGGCTTTAATGGCAAGAGTATTAGATGAGTTTAAAATTTTAATACCACTATTAACCATAGCTCTATTTATATGCTTTAAAGGCATCATATCAGCTATAATAGCAATAGCTACTAACTCTAAGTAGTATTTAATATCTATTTTAGTTTTTAAAGCTCTATTTAAAGAGGCTATTAAATACCAAGCTATTTGAGCTCCACAAACCTCATCATAAGGGAAAGTACAATCTTTCTGTTTTTGGTTTATTATTGCATAAGCTATAGGTAATTTTTTTGGTAAAATATGGTGGTCTGTAATAATTAACTCTATATTATACTCTCTACACAAATGACTAGCTTCTACAGCAGATATGCCATTATCCACAGTAATTGCTAAATCATAATCGCGAATACGAGGAATAATAGTCTTAGAAAGCCCGTAACCGTCCTTAAAACGGTTTGGAATGAGCCAGTCAAGCTTTACCCCTATTTGATTAAAAAAGAGCTTTAAAAGCGTTGTAGAGACAACTCCATCAACATCATAGTCTCCTATTAGAACAATTTTCTCTTTTTTTCTAATAGCATCTACTATTCTATTGGTTGATTTGTCCATATCTTTAAAGAGTGATGGATTTGGAAGATTTGATAGAGTTAGAAATCCATCTTTATCAAATCTGGAGTTTAATTTTTTATTAATCTCATTTGGTGTTATTTTTGGATAGATATTAGCTCTTTTCTCCATTTAAACTCTTTTTAACAAAAGCTAAAATAGATGGGTTTGGATTTTGAAGTCTTGATGTAAACTCTGGGTGAAATTGAACACCTAAAAACCAAGGGTGATTATTAACCTCAACTGCCTCTATTAATCCGTTAGACTCTCCTGTAATACTCATTCCATTTAGTTCAAGAGCCTCTCTATAAGTTGGATTTGCTTCATATCTGTGTCTATGTCTTTCAAAAATGGTTGATGCTCCATAAGCTTCTCTAAGTATTGAGCCTTTTTTAGTATTACACTCATACTCTCCTAAACGCATAGTTCCACCCATTGGAGAAGTTGTAGTTCTTATCTGTTTAGCACCAGCTGCATCAATAAACTCATCTATTAAGAAGATTATAGGCTCTTTACTATTTTGGTCAAATTCAATAGAGGTTGCATCTTTTAAATCTAATACATTTCTAGCAAATTCAATCATAGCTAGTTGCATACCAAGGCATATACCTAAAAATGGTATTTTATGCTCTCTAGCATACTGAATAGCTTTTATTTTTCCTTCTACTCCTCTCTCTCCAAATCCACCTGCTACTAAAATACCATCACAATCGACTAGATACTGTTTTGCTGTATTATTCTCTACCTTTTCGCTATCTACCCATTTAATTTCAACTTTAGTATCTAAATTAGCTCCTGCGTGTATTAAAGCCTCTGTGAGTGATTTATATGACTCTTTTAAATCTAAGTATTTTCCTACAAAGCCAATAGTTACTCTATTCTTTGGTTCTATGATTTTTCTAACTAATTCTGCCCACTCTCTCATATTGGGCTTTAAATAGCCTAAATTGAGCTGTTTAGCTATAGGGGTTAGTATCTCTTGGACTTTGAAGTTTAAAGGCACCTCGTAGATTGTAGAGGCATCTATGGCTTCAATTACAGACTCTTCATCAATATCACAAGTAAAAGCTATCTTTTTTCTAATCTCTTTTGGTATTCTCTCTTCAGCTCTTAGTATTAACATTTGTGGTGTTATACCAATTCTTCTAAGCTCTTGTACTGAGTGTTGAGTAGGTTTTGTTTTTAATTCATCAGCTGTTCGAATATAAGGAAGTAGTGTTACATGGATATTCATAACAACACTTTTACCAAGCTCATGTCTCATTTGTCTAATTGTCTCTAAAAAGGGCATACCCTCCATATCACCTGTAGTTCCACCAAGTTCAACAATTAAGATGTCTTTATTCTCTCCTGCTAATATAATTCTATTTTTTATCTCATTTGTAATGTGAGGTACTATTTGTATTGTTTTTCCTAGATATTTTCCTTGTCTCTCATTTTCAATAACAGTTTTATATATTTGCCCTGTTGTAAAATTATTATTTTGAGTTAGCGAATTATCTAAAAATCTCTCATAGTGACCTAAATCTAAATCTGTTTCTGCTCCATCTTTTGTTACAAAAACTTCACCATGTTCTAAAGGTGACATAGTACCAGGGTCAACATTGATATATGGGTCTAATTTTAAAACTCCTACTCTAAAACCTGAATGTTTTAAAAGTGTTCCTATACTAGCAGCTGTTATCCCTTTACCTAGAGAGCTTAATACCCCTCCAGTTACAAATATGTATTTTGTTTGATTAATTGACATATATATTCCTAAAAAAAATTAAACGATTATTGGCATTATAACAGTTATAAATTTTTTATCCTTTAAAACAAAAGGTAGAGTAGGCTCATTTAATAAAATTTCAAACTCATCTTTCTCTATTTGCGATATAAAGTCTAGTAGATAACGACTATTTACATTTAGTTCAAAGTTATTTAGATTAGTATCTATTAGCAATTCAGTTTTTGCTTCTACATTATCAGCTGATAGAGAATTAAAAATTATAGAACCTTTAGTAAAGATGATTTTTATATCTTGTGATATAGTTATTATTAGTTTAATAGCGTTAATCATCTCTTTTTTAGGAAGTTTTACTATATGCTTTATATCTTTAGGAATTATTCGCTCATAGTCAGGAAAATTTCCATTGATTAATCTACTAAAAAAGTAATAATTTCTATTTTGGATAATTATATTAGTTTGGTCATAATATATATCTATCTCATTCATAAAAAGTTTTTGAATTTCTAATATAGCCTTTTTAGGAATAATTATTGAAATTTCATTTTGACTAATATTCTCTATAGTAGCTACAGACAGTCTTCTAGTATCAGTTCCTACTAATTGGGTTTTATCTTTTTTAATATTCAATAAAGCACCATTTAGTTCAAATTTAGGATTATTGGTATCAATTGATGATGATACGGCTCTTAAGGCTCTTATGAGACTAATAGAGTCTAAAGAGATTTTTGATTTATTTTCTATTTGAGGATATTTTGGAAAGCTATTAGGGTTAAATATAGGCAATCTAAATTTTGTTTTATTTTGCTTTATATTTAAATTATCTCCTATTAGTTCTAATATTATCTCTTCATTTTTTAAAATTCTAATAATATCTAGTAGCTTTTTACCATTAGCTGTTATAGCTCCTTCTTGTTCTATTATTATATTTTCTGTTTTTACAATAAGACCTATTTCTGTATCAGTAGCTTTTATTGTAGCTATACCGTTTTTTGCTTCTATATAGACATGTGATGTAATTTGACTTGCATCTTTTTTTTCTAAAAAAGGTTGCATATTAATTAATATGGACTCGATTAAATTTTTTGAAACAACAATTTTCATTTTTTTCCCTTTTATGCGATTCTTATTTTTATTTATAAGTAGTAGTAGTAGTAGTACCCCGTGAATAGCGTGAATAACTTTTTTAAATCCCTAAATCTCGGGCTTTATAGACCCTAAAATATGTGAATAACTATGTGAATAACATGTGAATAACTCAAAGTTATTCACATATACTTTGTCTAATTCGATTATAACTTGTTTTTAATCAAACTTAGATTTAATTGCGTTTATTTTTGTTGATAATTCATCAATTAATACCTTAAAGTTATCATCTACATCTATTAGCTCAATAATTTTTTTAATTGCATGGCTTACTGCTGTGTGGTCTTTCATTCCAAAATAGACAGCAATTTGGGGCATAGAGTTTGGAGTTAGGTTTCTGGCTAAATATATTGATATTCTTCTAGCTCGTACTACAATACGAGTTCTTTTCTTAGATTTTATATCTGAAAGCTTTATATTTAACTCTTTTGATACCAACTCCAACACATCATCAATAGATATATTATTCTGTTTTTCAATAAGTTGGTCTTTAATAACATTATGGGCAAATTCAAGAGTTAATTTTTGGTTCATAAGCCCACTATAGGCATTTAATTTAATAATAGCTCCCTCAATTTCTCGAATATTGCTCCCCATATTAGAGGCTAGAAAGTTAATAATATCGGTGTTTAGTCTAATTCCATCTATCTCACACTTCTTTTTTATAATAGATATTTTGGTCTCTAATTGAGGAGGTTGAATATCTGCCATTAAACCCCACTCAAAACGGCTTCTTAGTCTGTCAACTAGACCAGAAATCTTATTTGGTGGTCTATCTGAAGTTATAATAATCTGCTTTTTTGCTTGATGAAGTTCATTAAAAGTGTGAAAAAATTCCTCTTGTGTCTGCTCTTTTCCACTTAAAAACTGAATATCGTCAATAATAAGCACATCACACTCTCTAAAGTGTTGTCTAAATCTACTCATAGTTTGTACTCTTAGATGTGAAGTAAATCTATTCATAAACTGTTCAAATGTTGTATATATTACCTTTTTACCTAGTGATATTTGATGGTTTCCAATGGCTTGAACTAGGTGAGTTTTTCCTAGCCCAACCCCACCATATAGGAATAGAGGGTTATATATAACACCTGGTTTATCTGCCACACTCTTAGCTGTTGTGTATGCAAATTGGTTAGATTGTCCTACAATAAAACTATCAAATGTAAAAGATGGATTTAGTATAGTACTATTTGTTTCATTTCTCTCTTTTCTCTTGCTCTTTTTATTACTAGATTTTTTACTATAGGTTGATATTTCAACTTTTGGTTTTATTTTTGTTTCCAACTCAAATAGGTGTGCTATTTGTGGTGAAAATTTTGTTTTAATCCATTTTGATACTAAGATATTTGGTGCATAAAAGAGTACACTACTCTCTGTTGAGAGCTTATCATCATATATAAGAGGCTTAATATATCGCTCCCAACTCCTATCGGTCATCTCTTTTTTAAGTTTTTCTATTACTTTTTTTCCTAAATTCATAATCTTCCTAAGTGCGTTTAAGTTTAAATGACTACTACATGTGAATAACTATGTGAATAACTTTTTTTGCAAACCTTTCTATTGCCCTAAATCTCGGCGTTTAAAAGCATGTGAAAAAAAGTTATTCACATGTGACAAAATATGTGAATAACTTTTTAAAAAACCTTTATAAAGCCCATGGTTTAGGGCTTTTAAAAAAATACCCAACATGTGAATAACTTTTTAAGTTTAGGTATTTCTTAAGCGAAACTTAAAAAGTTATTCACATCCCCTTTGAACTTTTTAAATCCCTAAAATTCGGCTTTTAAAAGCTATTAGCTATAAAAAATATTACTTTTATAAAATATAAAAAAAGTTTATGCTAAGTCACTTAATACTTTTTGATAAAATAGACTATTTTTAACAATTTTAGGCTTAAAATCAGTGAAAAATAGCATATCTTTGGATTATATTATAAAAAAGATGTGAATAACATGTGAATAACTTTTGAGTTATTTGAGATTAATTTGTAAATAGAGAGATAGGACAATCTAAATTGTCCTATTTTAAATTGCAGATATAGCCTCTTTTTCCATACTTCTATCTTTTTCCCATAATGATTTTAGAAATTTTATAATTTTAATAGATGCTTTTCCATTACCATAAGGGTTGTGTGCTTGACTCATAACTCTATAGGATAGATTATTATCTAAAAGTATTTGTGCCTCTTTTACTATTTTTTTGGGATTAGTTCCTACAATTTTAACAGTACCAGCTTCAATAGCTTCAGGTCTTTCTGTTGTATCTCTTATAACAAGTACAGGTTTTCCTAAAGATGGTGCTTCTTCTTGAACTCCTCCACTATCTGTAATAATAAAATATGATTTACTCATAAGATAGACAAATGCTTCATAAGGTAATGGTTTAATTAGATATATATTTGAGATTTGAGATAAGAGTTTATTAATAGGTTTTTGAACATTAGGATTTAGATGAACAGGATAGATTATATCTATATTAGGATTATTTAGTGCTAACTCTTTTAGAGCTTTACATATATTAATAAATCCTTGACCAAAATTTTCTCTACGATGTCCTGTTACTAAAATAAATCTTCTATCTAATTTTAAATCTATTTTATCTAAAATCTTTTTTTCTAACTTTTGATTTGAATTGATTTTATTAAGAGTAAAAAAGAGTGCATCAATAACAGTATTACCTGTAATAGTAATATTATTAGATTTTTTATTTTCTTTTAATAGATTATTTCTACTATTTAGAGTTGGTACAAAATGATAATCTGCTAAAATTCCTGTAATTTCTCTATTTGCCTCTTCTGGCCAAGGGCTATATCTATTACCAGTTCTTAATCCAGCTTCTACATGTCCTACAGCAATTTTTTGATAGAATGATGCTAAAGATGTAGCACTTGTAGTAGTTGTATCTCCATGAACCAATACTAAATTAGGTTTAAAATCTTCTAAAACAGCTCTTATTCCTAATAATACATTAGCTGTAATATCATATAAATCTTGACCTGCTTTCATAATATTTAAATCATAAAATGGTTTTATTTCAAATATATTTAAAACTTGGTCTAACATCTCTCTATGTTGTGCTGTTACACATACCCTTACATGAAAATCATCTTTATACTTTTCAAAAGCTTTTACTAAAGGAGCCATTTTTATAGCTTCTGGACGAGTTCCAAATACAATTAATATTTTTTTCATTATTTTACTTTCTATATTTTATTTTATTAAATAATATTATATCAGGTTAGACTAAAACTATATATATATTTAATTTTCTATTATCATGATATAATTTTTATAAAAGAGAGTAAAAGTAGTTTGAAAATATTAGGAATAGACCCTGGAACTAGAAATTTAGGTTACTCTATATTAGAGTTAAATAGTGGTAAGATTATATTAGTTGAGGCTGGATTATTAAAGTTTAAAAGTTCTAAATTAAAAGAGCAGATGATAGAGTTAGATAAAGGAATAGAACTTATTATAAAAGAGCATAATATTAAAGAGGTAGCTATTGAAGATATATTTTTTGCATTTAATCCCAAAACAGTTTTAAAACTAGCTCAATTTCGTGGAGCTTTATGTATGAAAATTATTTTAACTATTGGTAATTATAGTGAATATACTCCTCTTCAAGTAAAAAAGGCTCTTACAGGTAATGGAAAGGCATCTAAAGAGCAAGTGGCATTTATGGTTAAACGACTTTTAGGACTTAAAAAAGATATTAAACCGTTAGATATTACAGATGCTATGGCTGTAGCTATTACACATACACAAAGATTAAAATTAAATACTATTTAATATAAAATCAAGTAAAGCTAAGATAAGCTTATATTACTTCATCTTAAAGGGAAAATAGAATGAAAAAAAAATATAGAGCTATTTTATTGACATCAATATTAGTTTTTGTAGGTTGCGAGACTGGAATGAAAAATAAGGTATCAGGTAATTCAACAGCTAATAACTCTACGGAGTCAGGTATAGTTTCAACAAAAGGTTCAAATGATTACTATAAACCATCTGTACCTAAAAATTCAGAGATAAGAAAGATATACTCTAAATTAGGGATACCAGGGTATTATATTCAAGTTGGCTACTTTAAAGAGAATAAACCAACAGGAGAGTTTATTAACCGTATGGAGTTTTCTCAACTACCATATAAATTACTTAAAAAATTTAGTAATGGTCAAGTTGGATATTATGCACTAATTGGTCCTTATATATCATATAATAAAGCAGAAGAGATATTAGGAAGTGCAAAAGATTTTGTAACCCCTAATGCTTTTGTTGTTAAAGTGGTTCGTCCATAGGACTCCACTTTCCCTTAAAACTTATTCCCATTTTTATGGTAATCTCCAACTCTTCTACACGCTTGACTTTGTCCTAAATTACATGCTTTTGTAAAATATATAATCGCTTGTTCATCATTTTTTCTAACTATATGGTTTTTTGTAGCAAATATTTCACCTAATTTATAACAACCAACTTTACTACCACCCTTACAAGCTTTCTGTGCTGTTTCAAAATCAACTTTACTGTTAATTTGGGTAATAGACTCTAGTTTATTACAACTTGCTATATCATCAAGGTCACAAGCTCTACTAAAGAACTGTTCAGCTTTTGCTTTATCTTTAGTTACTCCAAATGAACCATTTTCATACATATTTCCAAGATTATTACAACCTGATGCTTCACCGTATTGACACGCATCTGTATATAGTGATATAGCCTCAAATATATCTTTTCTAACATGAATACCATGAGCGTACATATATGCTAAATCATTACACCCTGCACCAACTCCTTTATCACACACTTTTTCAAAAAGTTGTTTTGCTCTATATTTACTAGCTTTTGTACCCTCTCCATGATAATACATAGAACCTAAATTATAACACCCCATTAAGTTTCCAAGTTTACATGATTTTTTATATAGTCCAAAAGCTATACCGTTATGTTTATCTGTGCCTTTACCATTGTTGTATAAATAAGCTAGGTTATTACACGCTACTGCATTATCTAAATCACACGCTTTTTTATAATACTCTTTTGCATATTCATAATCAATAGATACATCTTTTGTTCCATGGTCATATATTTTTCCAAGTTCATTACATGCACTGCTATCTTGTAAATCACATGCTTTTTTATAATAGGTTACATAATCAGCATCTGTTAATGTATCAAGCCCTGTTGTTTTTGTTATAAGATGTCTATTACTTATTCCAATTAAAATTAATCCTAAGACGACTATTGTTGTAATAATTCCAAGAGTTGAGTTTATTCTTCCCATTTTATAATCCTTTTTAATATAAAAGAATATCTCTTTTTCTTTAATGTGTCAAGATTAAAATAAGATTTTAGTATATATAAAATAAAAATTAAGTTTTTATACTAATAATTTTTTTTAAAAAAATGACATCAAATAATTTAATAAAACATATAAAATTAAATAATAATCCCGTTTAACACCCCATAATATAAGGAGTTGAAAAAATAAAAAAAATATATTTTTTCTTAAGAAAACCACAATAAAACCACAAAATCAATGATATACTTATTAATAATAAAAATAAAAAATATATAAAAAATACCTAAAAGAAGGGAATTAAAATCATGAAAACAGCTATATTAACAACAATATTTTTATCATCTTTAACATTTTTCAATGGATGTTCAGATACTTCACCAAAACCAAATAAAAAATTAGCAAAAGAGTCTCTATCTGTTTATAATATTATGGGAATAAAAGAGCCAACTAAACAGAGTTCTCTTTTTGTTGTAAAAGAGGATACTACACCAAAATATAACTTTATAATAACTAATAGTGGAAATTATCAAGAGGAGTTTATACCTGTTTCTGATAACATTGAGGTTGTATCTTATGCCTCATATAGACCACAAACTTATAGAGATACAGATATGCTTATTAATAGCATTGAAGCAAATGCTAAAAGTTTTTTAGGAACAAAATATGTATGGGGTGCAACAGGTCCTACTAAATTTGATTGTTCTGGATTTACTCAATGGGTATATCGTGATGTAGGAATAAATATTCCAAGAGTCTCTCGTGACCAAGCAAGAGTTGGAAACTATATAAGTTATAATAATTTAAGAAGAGGCGATATGGTCTTTTTTGATACTAAAAAACATAAAAAAGGTATTGTAACTCATGTTGGAATATATTTAGGAAATGGGAATTTTATACATGCAAGTTCTGCAGCTAAAAAAGTTGTAGTATATAATTTTAATGATAAACCTTATTATAAAGAGAGATTTTTATGGGGAAGAAGAGTTGTTCAAGATAGTCCATATTATGCATCAAGCTATTAGAGTATTTTATAATTATAGTTTTTCTTTTATATTGACAACACAAAAAAACATTATTTTTGGGTTTTTAATTAAAAAAATATAGTTTTTTTTCTCTTTTATAGTTTTATTTTGCTATACTCAAATTAAAAACTACCATAGGAGAGTTGTGAATACTTTGAAAAATATACTATTTATTATTATTACTATAATGTTGGCTGTAGTTATTGAGGCAATGACTGTAAACTCTGCAAAAAAATTTAATTCTGCGAATAATCCTTTCCAGACGCTTACTCTAACAAATGAAACATATAATAAAGATGCTTCTTTATCTGAAATTATATATGGAGAAAAAGTTACAAAGGGTCTAATGGAATTGATTATTGATAATGGAGATAAGACTTTTAAAAATATATCAAATAGAGAGTTTATTGATAGTATATACAGGGCAAATGGTTATATTCCAATGTGGTTTACAAATAGAGGAGTAAATGCTAGAAAAGTAGATGATTTATTTAAAGTTATTAATTCAGATGTTATTTTAGATAGAAAAGGGAATATTTTTAAAAGATATAAGTATTTAAAAAATCGTTTACAAAAAGATAATAATAGAACTATAGAAGAGGAGTTACTATTAGATATTCAACTCACATCTTTATATAAATCTTATCTCTCATTTCATATATATGGTTCAATAAAATGGTGGAATTTCCAAAATAATTTAAAGTGGCTAAGAAATAGTAAAATTACTGCTAATTGGGTTACATATACACCAAAATATGATATTCAAACTCTTATGTTAAACTACTCACCATCACAAATAGTCAAAGCCACTACTCCTACTAGTTTTGGTTATGGTAAGATGTTAAAAGAGTTAAAAAGATTAAAAGAGATTAAAAGAAAAGGTGGTTGGAAAAAAATACCAAATAGTTCTCAATTAAAATATGGCAAATCTGGTAAATATGTAAATCTACTAAGAGAGAGATTAAGAAGTTCTGGTGATTATAGATGTTCTACAAAAGAGACTAGTTATGGTCGTTGTCTTAAAAAAGCTGTTAAGAGATTTCAAAAGAGACATGGTTTATATCCTAGTGGTGCTATAAATAGTTATACTAGAAAAAAGATGAATATATCTGTTGATTGGAAAATAAAAAAGGTTCTTCTTAATCTTGATAGAATTAAAAGATTACCAGACCAACCTAATGATAGATATATTATGGTAAATATTCCTAATTTTAGGCTCTATTATATAGAGAATGGAAAAGAGAAGTTATCTATGAGAGTTATTGTAGGGGATAAAAAACATCACACTCCTATTTTTAGTAATAGAATATCTTTTATTGTTCTAAATCCGTATTGGATTATACCAGATAGTATTGTTCAAAAAGAGTTAATACCAAAGATGTTAAAAAATCCTAACTACTTAGCAGAAAAAGGTTATGAGGTTAGAACAAGTTATAATGTTAATAGACCACCAATAGATACAAGTAAGATTGATTGGTATAAGGTACTTAAATCTGGTCAAACAAAAAGATATAAGTTTATGCAACCACCAGGTCCTGATAATGCGTTAGGCAAAATTAAATTTAAATTTCCAAATCAGTTTTCTGTATATCTTCATGATACCTCAAATAAAAAGCTTTTTAAAAAAGGACATAGGGCATTTTCTCATGGTTGTATAAGAGTTGCCGAACCAAATACTCTTTTATCAACCTTTGCTAAACATGAAAAAAGTGTAAATTATAACCGTTGTCAACAGATTTTAAGAGGTAAACATAAGACACAACTAAATTTATCTAATAGTGTTCCAGTTCATATAGTATATCTTACAGCATGGATAAATAGTGATGGATTGTTACACTATTGTGACGATATATATCACTATGATAGAAAACAGAGACGAGCTATACGATAAACCATCTCTTCTAAGTTTATTTTTTCCTATTTTTAACTATACTTCAAAAAGATTAAGAAAAAAATAGGGGTCAAAATGAAAACAGACAAATGGATAATAGCTACTCTTTTTTTTTCAATATTTTTATATGCAGAACCAATCACAAAGGAGAAACCTTTTGATAATTTACCTATAAAAACGGAGATAAAGAAAGATAAACTAAAGGATATAGCAAAAGAGGATAATAAAACCAGTATTTTAGATAAAGTTCAAATTGATTTAGCACTAAAGCTTACGAAAAAGAGAGTATCTTTACCTAAAGAAATTTCCCATAAAAAAAGATTTTTAAAACGATTTTATAGACAAAATAGCTATTTGCCATTATGGTTTGATAGTAAAGGTATTAGTAAAAAATCATCAGAACTATTTAAAATAATAGAAGATGATATAACTCTAAATAAAGAAGGAAAAATATATAAAAGGTATCTATATTTAAAGAGTTATCTAAAAAGTAAAGATAGAGACAATACTCATGCAGAGCTTTATTTAACAGTATTATATATAGATTTTTTAAATCATACTATTTATGGTTCAATTAAATGGAAATCATTTTCTTTACAGTTAAAAAATTTTAGACGAAGAGGAATACCTGCAAATTGGGTTACATATAAACCAAAATTTAGTATATCTGAACTACTTTTAAAACCTAATATAAAAGATACTATTAATGAAGTTACTCCTAAAAGATTTGGATATAGCCGACTATTAAAAGCACTTAAAAAACTTATAGAGTTAAAAAAGAGGGGTGGTTGGGAACAACTTCCTCATATTAAAAAGTTAGAATTAGGAGATAAAGGTTTAATAGTTTTAAAATTAAGAGAGAGATTAGAAGCATCAGGAGATATAGCTGTTTGTGAAAGTACTGCCGTAAATCTTTTTGAAGCAGAGGATAGTGAAGAGGCAGATATTAAAATTCAACCAGAAGCTACTTTTGATAAGTGTTTAGAAGATGGTGTTAAGAATTTTCAAGCAAGACATGGTTTAGAGGCTGATGGAATAGTAGGTAGTGCAACACGAAAAATATTAAATATAACAGTAGAAGATAAAATAAAAAAAGTTTTATTAAATATAGACAGAGTTAAATGGTTACCAAGAGAAGAGGATAAAAGATATATAATTGTTAATATTCCTGAATTTATGCTCCACTATATAGAAGATGGCAAAGAGAAAGATACTATACCTGTTATTGTTGGAAAAAAAAGACACAATACACCTATATTTAAAGGGGATATATCTTATATTGTTTTAAATCCATATTGGAAAGTACCAGAGGGAATAGTGAGAAAAGAGATTATTCCACACATGATTAGAAATCCTCGTTATTTAAGAAAAGAGGGTTTAGAGATACATGTAAATTGGTATGAAAAATCTCGTAAAATCAACCCTTATAATATATATTGGGAAGATTACTATAATGGATATATGAAGTTTCCTTATCGTATAATGCAACCACCTGGACCTAAAAATGCACTAGGAAAGATAAAGTTTAAGTTTCCAAATAGATTTAATGTATATCTTCACGATACACCAACAAAACGACTTTTTCAAAAAACAAAAAGAGCATATTCTCATGGTTGTATAAGAGTATCTAAACCTGTAAAACTATTTGAAACTATTGCTTCATTTAATAATATAGATTTAAATAAATCTAAAAAGATTTTAAAAGGAAAAACTAAAGTACAAATTAATATTGAAAATGTAGTACCTGTTTATATTATATATCTAACAGCAGGATATAGTGAAAAAAATAAAGAAGTTGAGTTTAGAAATGATGTTTATGGTTATGATAAGATACAAAAGAGAGTCGATTAGTCTTTTATCTTAAATTAATCTTAAATTAAAAATTTACTTGACAACTTAAGTATTTATTTAGTATAATTCCTAAGTTATATAAAAAAAGTTATTATAACAAAAGGAATTTATTATGAAAAAATGTATTATAATTTTATTACTACTATTACCTCTTACTATGGTTTATGCTAAGGCTACAATATATCACCTTAATATAGATAAAAGAGTAACACTAAAACATGATATTTTTTATTATGCAAATAAAAAAGGAAATCCAAAAGCTCAATATGATTTAGCTATGAAATATAAAAAAGGTATAGATACACCAGTTAATTTAAAAAAGGCTTTCTACTATTTCCATAAATCTGCTACCAAAAATTATGCTCCTGCCCAATATCAATTAGGAATAGCTTTTAGAAGAGGTTTAGGAATAAAACCAAATCAAGAGTTAGCAAGATATTGGATTAGAAAATCTGCAAAAAATAGATATACAAATGCTATAAATATCTTTAAAAGATACTACTCACATAAAATGCCTATTAAACAATTTAGATTTCAAACTATTGCTTCAAGATAGTATAGAACTTATTTGATATAATTCTTCTAATTAAAAAAGGAAGAAGGATTTATCAAATGAAAGATTTATCTAAAGAGTATGCTCTTTTTGTTACAATTATCTCACTTATAATCTTTAGCATTTATGAACATACATTAGCCCATAGTAGCATAGGAAATATTATAGGATTTATAATACTCTTTGCTATAATTATTTACGCTTCACTTAGCGTTGCACATCATGCTGAGCTATTAGCTGAAAGGTTTGGAGAACCTTATGGTACACTTATTTTAACAATGAGTGCAGTAACTGTTGAGGTTATGATTATTGCTATAATGATGTTACACTCACACAACCCTCTTCTAGCAAGGGATACTATATATTCAGCTATAATGTTAGATATAAATGGTCTTTTGGGAGTATCAGCTATTATTGGTGGTATTAAATTTGGAGAACAGCCATATAATATAGACTCTTCAAACTCTTATCTATCTATGTTACTTGTAGCTATTGGTTTATCTATGATACTTCCTCAATTTGTAGATGCTGAACATAAAGATATTTTTATGTGGTTTATAGTTTTTGTATTTATTGCTTTATATTTAGTTTTTACAAAAATACAGTTAAAAAATCATAAATACTTTTTTGAATATATACCAAATAGTAACTCTTCTAGTAGTGAGTCTCATACAAATTTTAATATAAATCCTTGGTATCATGCAGCTCTTTTATTTATTTATATTATTTTAATTGGATTTTTATCTGAAATTTTAGCAGTCTTTATGGATAATAACTTAAAAGAGTTAGGACTTCCTCTCGCTTTAGGTGCTGTAGGAGTTGCAATTATTTCAGCTTCACCAGAACTTATAGTAGCTATTCGTTCAGCACTTAATAATAAAATGCAAACAGTTATAAATATTGCTTTAGGTGCATCTTTGGCTACTATTTTACTTACTGTTCCTGCTGTTATTATTATTAGTATGTTTTCAGGATTACATATAGAATTAGCTCTTTCTCCAATACAAGAACTTCTTTTAGGTTTAACTATTCTTGTAAGTATTGTGAATTTTAATGATGGAGAGACAAATATGTTAGAGGGTTTTTTACATTTTATACTTTTTGTAGTATTTGCATTTGTACTATTTTTATAAGAAGATACCCCTTTTGGGGTATTAAGTGTTAAAATTAAGCAGTTTCTGTATCAATAATTTCAGGTTTAACTTCTAACTGTTTAGGTTTAGTCTCTTCATAAGTAACCATTGTACCTATAACTCGTCCACCCTCTTCAGTTTTAATATTTTTAACAGTAATTTCACCTTGAACAAATCCATTTCTACCAACTTCTAGTAGCTCGGAAGCTGTAATTTTACCATCTATTTTACCATTTACAACAACTTTTTTACTCTCTAGTCTTTCAGTTGTTACTTTTCCATCATGACCTACTTCAATTGTATCATCAGAGTGAACTTTACCATCAACTACACCATGAATTACAACTTTTCTACTCTGAATAGTATTAGCTTTAACTTTACCCTCTTTAGAGATTGTAACTATGTTTTTAGAGACTATATCTCCAATTACTGCACCACTAATTAAAAGGTTTTCTGTTTCGATTTTATTAGAAACTCTTCCAGTTCTTCTAATCTCTAAATCATCACAATATATCTCACCTTTGAGTTCACCTTCAATTGCTACAGTTTCAGCTTTTATAATACCATTTACTGTACCAGTTTTTCCTATTGTTACATTTGCAATTGTAATATTACCTTCTAGCATACCATCAATTTGAACAAAGTCACTACCACTAATATTACCTTCTACTTTAATACCTTTTGATATAACTGTTGACGCATTTGGTTTTGTTGGTTTTGGTTTCTCTTTTTGCATAACTTCTACCTCTTTTTTGGGTGTATCCTGAACTTTATCATTTTTTCTAAAAAATGCCATATCTTTCCCCTTTCAAATTTAAATGTTTTTATATGACAATAATAACCAATAGTAGCTTAGTAAGTTGAGAATATAAGTAGATAGTTATATTTTTTTTAACTCTTTCTTTAAAACAAGAAAAAATATGTTCTTTTTTGTTTTAATAAATTAAGTTTTTATTAAGTTCTAAACTTTAAATCAATTTCGATATAATACGCGACTCATTCTCTATGAGATACACTTATCGAAAGGATAAAATATGCCAAAAATGAAAAGCGTTAAAGGTGCTGTAAAGCGTTTTAAAGTTAAAAAAAGTGGTAAAATAAAAAGAGGAACTGCTTTTAGAAGTCATATTCTAACAAAGGTTGATGGTGGTCATCACCGTGCAAATAGAAAAGCAAAATATGTCAGTAAAGCAGATAGAACTAATATTAAAGAGATGATTGTTTAAGTTAATAATTTAAACAGTTTAACAAAAGCTACTCCTAATATATTTAGGACAAGTTCAAGTATAACACTTGACACCTATTCTTAAAAAAGACATGGTAAAGGAAACTTAATGAGAGTAAAAACAGGTACAGTAAGAAGAAGAAGACATAAAAAACTTTTAAAACAGGCTAGAGGTTTCTATAGTGGAAGAAGAAAACACTTTAGAAAAGCTAAAGAGCAGTTAGAACGCTCAATGGTATATGCTTATAGAGACAGAAGACAAAAAAAGAGAGATTTTAGAAGACTTTGGATTGTAAGAATTAATGCAGCTGCAAGACTTAATGATATGAACTACTCTACATTTATGCACGGACTTAAACTAGCTAATATTGAATTAGATAGAAAAATTTTAGCTGATATGGCTATGAATGCACCAGAAGCATTTACAAAAGTAGCAGAAGCTTCAAAAACTGCACTTTCGGCATAATTTATCTATAACACCATTTAAATGGTGTTACAGAATGTGACAAAAAAAATCATTTTTATTTTTTTTGATGAAAAGTTCTATTTTTTTATTTTTATCAGATACAAAAAGTAACATTCCTTTAAATTTTCTTAAATTGCTATTACTTATATCTATTATTCGAAATATTGTATGATAATATAATCTAAAATTATTAGAAGAGGTTATATTTTATGAAAAAAACTGTTATACTACTTATCCTATTTGTCTCCGTAATATATGGAAAAAATCCAATAGCAATTGTTAAATCAACTGTAGGCAGAGTTGAAATAAAACGACAAAATAGAGTTATGCAGATAAAAATTGGGGCTATTTTAGAAAAAGGAGATATTATTATGACTAAAGGTCAAAGTAATATAGGTATTATATTTGATGATGGTAGCCGTTTATCACTTGGAGAAAACAGTGTTTTTAATATAAATAGATTTACTTTTAAACCCAATCAAAATAGATATAATATTGATTTAAAACTCTCAAAAGGAAAAGCCCTTTTTAATTCAGGAAAAATTGGAAAATTAGCTCCAAAAGCTGTTAAGTTTAGAATACCAGAGGGTGTAATAGGTATTCGTGGAACAGAATTTTTAGTGGAGGTAAAATAGAATGTTTAATAGATTTATATTAATATTATTTATAGCAGTTATCTCTTTTACAGGCTGTGCATCTAAAAAGAGTCTTATAATTCTTTCTGATAATGGAAAAAGACACAATACAATTATTATTACAACCAGTAAAGGTAGTACGGAGGTAAATAAAGTTGGAGGTGTAGTTACCTTAACAAGTAAAAATGATATACCAAAAGTTAATAAAATTATCTCTAAAGAGGAGATAAGAGCTAAATTTAATAATCTATATTCTGCAATTCCCAAAAAACCAATTGTATATATAGTCTCTTTTAAAACAGGTTCATTAGAGTTAACAGATAAATCTAAAAAGATTTTTAATAAAGCATTAAAGAGTATAGAAAATCGTTCTCCATGTATTGTTGATATTATTGGACATACTGATACAACAGGAAGCTCTAATATGAATATGAAATTATCTTTAAATAGAGCAAATCTTATTAAATCTATTATTAGAAAAAAGCGTTTAAATATAGTCTCTTTAGTTGCTAAAGGTTATGGAGATAAAGTACTTTTAGTAAAAACCAAAAAGAATGTATCAGAAGAGAGAAATAGAAATGTAGAGATTTTTATAAAGTGATTTATGATTAGAAATGTTAATTATGCTTTTATTATTATGTTTTTACTATTTTTTCATTTTCATTTCTACTCTACTCACTTTATAAAAAAGATTGATTATACCTTTTATGACTTTTTAACTATATTTATTAATAAAAAAAATATAGTTCAAAAAAGTAATGCCTCTACTGTTATTGTTGATATAGATGAGAGAAGTTTAGAGTATTTTGGGCAGTGGCCATGGCCTAGAATTATTGATGCAGAGCTTATTAATAAGATAAATTCAATGTACCCATCTGCTATAGCAATAAATATACTATTTCCAGAGTTAGATAGAACTTCACCTAAAGCTATTGAGGATTTTTATAATAAATTTTTTGATTTAAAAGTTAATTTTAGTTCATCTTCTTTAATTATAAAAGATAATGATGATTTTTTAACAAAAGCTGTAAAAAGTGCAAATGGAGTATTATCAATATATTTTAGTAACTATTCAAACAGTAGTAAAAATTGTGAAGAGTTATCCTATAAAAACAATCTTTTATCTTACATATCAACTTCACTAAACGCCCCTTATATTCTATGTAACCATAAAAGACTTCAAAATAGTGTTAAAGATTTTGGATTTATAAACGCCTCTGCTGATAGTGATGGTATATTTAGAAGATTAAATCTATTTATATCTCATAATAGTAATATTTTTCCATCTTTTGGTCTAGCTACACTTTTAAGTATTGATAATAATATAGAGATTATAAAAAAAAACCAATTTAAACTTCTTAATCATAAAATAAAGATGGATTTAGATAGTAGTGTTTTAATAGATTTTCATACTCCTACACCAAAAGTTATATCTGTAGTTGATATTATTGATGGAAGAGTAACAGCAAAAGATTTTCAAGGTAAAATAGTAATAATTGGTTCTTCTGTAATTGGATTAAATCCTACATATAGAATATCTAATAATAAACAGATTTCAAGTAGTATGATACACGCTTTTTTAATTGAGAATATATTAAAAGAGTCTCTTCATACTCAACCTAAAATTTATAAACAGATAAATATATTTATCTCTCTATTTCTATCTTTTTTAGTGCTTATTCTACTTTTTAATAGATTATATATCTATATTTTTATTCTATTTTTTACTATTATAGTTGTCTCTTTTTTATATATACTCTTCTTTTATGTAAATGGAATTTATGTATCTATTGGTTATTTTTGGTCTCCTTTTATAATATACTTTTTTACTATTACTCTATTTTTTATTATTATTAATGCTAAAGATAAAAATAAATTTTATAAAGAGTTAATGGAGTCTCACTCCTCTACAGTTGAGAGTATTGCTTTAATATCAGCAATTAGAGATGATGAGACAGGGGAACATTTAAAAAGAACTAAAATATATATCAAAGAGTTAGCAGAGTATCTTCTTAGCCAAAAACAATATACCAATATTTTAAATGAGAGATATATAGACCTTATATATCAAGCAGCACCTCTTCATGATATAGGAAAGTTAGGAATTCCTGATAGTATATTAAAAAAACCAGCTAAATTAACAAAAGAGGAGTATGAGATTATGAAACAGCACCCAGTTTTAGCTAAAAATGCTATAGAAAAGGCTATGAGATATTATGATAAAAACTCTTTCTTAAATATTGCATATAATATAGCATATTATCATCATGAAAGATGGAATGGAAAAGGTTATCCTGTTGGATTAAAAGGTGATGAGATACCACTTGAAGCACAACTTATGGCAATTGCTGATGTGTATGATGCTTTAGTTACAAAGAGATGCTATAAAGATAGCTTTGGTTTTGAAGAGGCAGAAGAGATTATTATTAGTGGTTCTGGAACTGATTATAATCCTATTATTATTGATGCTTTTAAAGTATTACGATATAGATTTAGAGATATCTCCAGAGAGTATAGAGATGGTTATAGTGATGCGTAAGCACTACTAGAGTTAACTACTCTCTCACCTCGAAGAAATCTTCTTTTATAGAAAGGTTTTTTATTAAAAGATGTAATAATCACTTTTTTCTTTGCTGAAGATGCGTGTATAAATTTATTATTTCCAATATAAATCCCTACATGATTTACTTTTCCTCTAAATTTATGTTCTGTATCAAAAAATACTAAATCACCTTTTTGAAGCTCATTAAAAGATACTTTTATACCAACTTTAGCTTGATGACCTGAATATCTTGGTATGGTTATACCATTTTTCTTATATACATATTTAGTAAAACCTGAACAGTCAAAACAGTTTGGTCCATTTGCAGCCCATACATATTTTGTACCTATAAAAGTTTTTGCTGTTTCTATAATCTCATCTTCTTTAGTTAAAGTACTCCAACCATCTTCAATCTCTGCAATAGTTGTAGGTGTAATATCCTCAACATTACTATCCTCTTCATACTCTATAATTTCTGTTAATTCACCACTTGGTCTAAGAGGTTCATTTTCACTTAGTAGTATGTAATTTGAGTTATTGGTATCTAAGAGGGAGGAGGAGTTATCTTCAATATTTTCAGCTAAAAGTATCTCTTTGGGGTTCTCATTTGGTTTGAGTGTTATGTTTCTATCTGCTGACTTAGATGGAGCAATCTTTGAGACATTATCTTGCGTACAACCTGTTTGAAGAAGTGGTATAATAACCAACGCAAGAGAAATTTTCTTGATTTTTCTCATGTATAAAAGTTTCCTTAAAATAGTTTTTTTTTAACAACAAATGAGCTGTAGTGTTTAAAAATTTACATAAAAATTGTGTAGAAATTGTGTAGAGTTATGTAGAAATAGTAATCTAAATTACATTTTTTATGATATAATTGAAGAAAAAATAGGAGATTTCCATGTTAAGAAAAATAAGACAATTCCCGATTTTTGGGCTTTTATTTATACTTTTGGGGTGTGCTAATAGCAATAATAATCATATTGATGAAGATAATAAAACAAAATTAATAAAAACAGAATTAATTAATAAAAAAATAGACAAAAATAGTACTAAAGAGACGATTGAAGAGACTTTTTTAAATGAAATGGGCTTTAACTTTAAGAATGAAAAGATAATTATAGATTTAAACAAAACAAAAAGTCTCTTTTCAAAAATAACAAATAAGATGGAAGAAAAGGTTAAAGAGATAGAAGATATTAATATAAGTAAAGAAAGTGGTGTTGTAGTTACAGAAGATAAAGTGGATATAGATTTAAATAGTACTAAAAATTTACTAAATAGTATCTCTTCACTATTTAAAAATATTATTTCAGATATAAATAGTACTCTTAAGTAAATCTTTATAATGACAAAATATATATCTATTTCAACCCCATTAATAGAAAATAGTAAAAACTTTTTAAATATAGAAAAAATTACATTAAAAAGTTTTATATATATATTTAAAAGAGCTACTTTTGTAGGTTGGGGTAGAAAAAAATCTGGTCTTTGGGCTGTAGCTTTTAGTAAATTAACAGGAAATAAATTTTTACTTTTAGAAGATGGATTTATTCGCTCATTTGGTTTAGGAGTTGAAGGAAGTCCTAGTTTTTCTATAGTAAAAGATAATATAGGAATATATTATGATACTACAACTCCCTCTAGGTTAGAGAATATATTAAATAGTTATGATTTTAAAAATAGTAAAGAGTTAATGAAAAAAGCTAAAGAGGCAAAAGAGAAGATAATAGAGTATAAAATATCTAAATATAATAGTTTTGAAAATATAGATTTAAACTATTTAGATAATGGTAAAAAAAAGGTTCTAATTATAGCTCAAACAGCAGGTGATAGCTCTTTAAAATATGGATTAGGAGATAGATTTACAACTAAAGAGATAATAGAGAGTGCTATAGCAGATAATAGTGGATATGAGATATATATTAAAATTCACCCAGATGTTCTTTGTGGAAAAAAGAGTTCAGATATTAACCCAAAAGATATTCCAAAAGAGTGTTTTATTTTAAAAGATAATGCTAACCCTTTGGAATTACTTAAATATTTTGATAAGATTTATACTAAAACTTCAGGTATGGGAATGGAGGCACTTCTACTTAATAAAGAGGTTCACTGTTATGGTATGCCTTTTTATGCAGGTTGGGGAGTAACTAAAGATAGACTAAAATGTAAAAGAAGAGAGAGAATATGCACAGTTGATGAGATATTTGCAGGTTCTTATATATTATATACAGAATATTTTAACCCTTTTACAAAGAAAAAATCAGATATTATTGATATAATTAGATATATTAAAGAAAACTAAGGGTTATACTATGAAATTATATTTTAAAATAGTTATGTTTTTGCCATTAATAACTAGCTATATAATTGCTGATAGCTATGCACTATTTAATAATCCATTAGGTAGTAAGGTAGAGCAAAAAAGAATTATTGACCATATTATAGGTCTAATTAGCAATACTCCAGCAAAAGAGATAATTAGTGCAGGGTTGTATAGTTTTGATGATAAAAGGGTAGCTAAAGCACTATTAAAAGCAAGGAAAAGAGGTGTTAAAATACAAATTGCTATTGATAGATTTGGAGAACACTATAAAGAAAATAAAAAAAGAATTGATAAAGGTAGATATGAAAATAGAGTAGTTGTTAATATGCTAAAAGATAAAATAGATAAATTAACTATTTGTGGAGATAATAGAGATAAAAGCATACAGAGTTGTATATCAGATAAAAAGAACTCAATTCAACATGAGAAATATTTTCTATTTTCAAAAACTTTTCACCCAACTACACATAAAGAGATGGATAATACTGTTTTAGTTACCTCATCTAATATGACAAATACAGCCCAATATATTCAATGGAACGATGCTTTTATCTCTTATGGAGATAAAGATGGGTGGTATAAACCTTGGTATGATAATTTTCAAAAACAGTTAAATCAAAATCGCAATAGTAGCTATTTTAATCCTAAACTATCTTCTGGTTATTTTGAGTCTAATAGAACAGGATATGAAGCATATTTTTCTCCAAGCAGTAAACAGGATATTTTTGCCTCACTTCTAAAAAAGGTAAAAGGTAGTAAAGATGGAGAGTGCAGTTTACTACTAAACGAGGCATATTTTACAAACTATAGAAAAAAAGTAGCTAATGAGCTAATAAGAATTAAAAAGAGTGGTTGTGCTGTTAAAGTTTTAGTATCAAAGCCTAAAATGTTTGGTAAAAAAATCCGTAAAAAGTTAGCAAATGCAGGAATAGAATATAAATATTTAAGAAATAAAAAACAATATACTCACCATAAATTTATTTTATATAAAGGTGATTATGATAATAGAAAAGCTCAAAATATAGTTTGGTTAGGTTCTCATAATCTAACAGATGATGCTAATAGACTTAATGATGAAGTGATTGTAAAAGTAGCAGAAAAACATATATTTTATGCCTATAAAAAACATTTTGATAACTGTTGGAAGGTATCTGGAAGTTGAGTTATATTTTTTATGATATAATCTATATTAAAAAAAAGAGATATTTATGATAAGATTACTTTTACTACTAACACCTATAATGCTTTTAGCAAAAGTTCACTATGCCCAAGTTGAACCTTTTGAGACTACTACTCTTAAATCAGCTGTATCTGCACAAGTAGTTAAAGCAGATATATCTTTAGAGGGTAAAAGAGTAAAAAATAGTCTAATTATAGAGCTTGATAATAAATTAGATAAAATTAAATTAACATCAGATAGAGAAGCTATTAAATTGATTAAGAGAATGATTTCTATAAATCAAAATACTCTATCTTCTCTTTTAAAATCATTAGAGAGACAAGAGGCGTATTATAATAGAATAAAGAGTATATCAACTGTATCTATAACTCAAAAAGATAAAGCATTCTATAGTTTTATTAATGCAAAAACTCAATATCTAAGTGTAAAAGAGAAAATAGAGTCTTTAAAAAAACAGAAACTTGACCTATTATATAATATAAATAGATTACAAGATAGTATTTCTAAAAAATCAATACGAATTAAAAATAGATTTTTAGATAAACTTTTAGTACATAAAGGTGATTTTGTAAATATGGGTGTTGCATTAGCTGTAATAAAAGATTTAACAAAAGCAAAACTTGTTATTTTTTTAGAAGAAGATGAACTAAAAGATATAAAATCAAAAAAAATCTATATAGATAATAAAAAGACAAATTATACTATATCTAAAATATGGTCTGTAACTGATAATAAATTTATATCTGCTTATAGAGCTGAAATTATTATTAAAAACCCTAAAGAGCATTTTTCAAAACTTTTAAAGGTTGAGTTTAAATAAAAGGGTTAACTGTGTTAACCCTCTCTATAGGCTCTTGATTAATAAAAGCTAAATACTATTTTAATACAGAGTTTTGGAAAAGTTGCATAATCTCACCTAATATAAATATTTTAAAATTATATCAGAAATAAGATACTATTATAGAGACTATATTTATGGGCTTTACTTTTTTAACTATTTTTTTTTGATATAATCCTACTTATATTTTCCAAATTAATCTCAATTTTACTACTTTTAAGTTAGATAGAGTATTCTTTGGGAAAAGATAAATTAAATAGCAGGATTTTAATATGATAAAAGTAGGAATTGTAGGAAGTACAGGACGAATGGGTGAACACCTTATTAAAAATGTATTAGAAGATAAAGCACTTGATTTAAGTGTATTACATGTTTTTGATGAGTTAAAGGTATCTATTCCTGATACTGTTTTAGTTACTAATAGTATGGAAGTTGTGCTAGAAAATAGTGATGTCATCATAGACTTCTCTGCACCTATTGCTACACAAGATTTATGCGAAAATGCACTTAAAAACCCTACACCATTAGTAATAGCAACAACAGGTTTTACAGAGCATCAACAAAATCTTTTAATAGAAGCCTCTAAAGAGATGCCAATTCTCTACTCTTCTAATATGTCAGCAGGTATTGCACTTTTAAAACAGTTAGTAGAGCAGGTATCGGCAACTTTAAAAGATTTTGATATAGAGATAGTAGAACAGCACCATAGACATAAAGTTGATGCACCAAGTGGTACGGCTCTAACTTTAGGAGAGTTTGCAGCTAAAGGTAGAGGATTAGATTTAGATAGTGTTAGAATATCCGGAAGAGATGGACAGATTGGTGCAAGAAGCAAAGACGAGATAGCAGTTATGGCTCTTCGTGGTGGAGATATAGTTGGACGACACACAGTTGGATTTTATAATGATGGTGAGTTTTTAGAGCTAAACCATACAGCTACAAGTAGAGAGACTTTCTCAAAAGGTGCAATTAGAGCATCTAAATGGGTGGTAAATCAGAAAAGTGGTCTATACTCAATAAATGACTGCTTAGGAATATAGTATGTGCGCTATTGTTGGGGTATATGGCGATGAGAATTCTGCAAAGATTGCATATTATGCACTCTTTTCAATGCAACATAGAGGACAAGAGTCAACAGGAATATCATCGGCAGATGGAGAGAGAATTCGTCTTATAAAAAAACGGGGTTTAGTAACAGAAGTTTTTGATGAAGATACTTTAAAAAAGCTAGATGGTTGTTGTGCTATTGGACATAACCGATACTCCACAGCAGGAGATGACTCTATTTTAGATGCACAACCTGTTTTTGCCAAATATAAATTAGGTGAAATCTCTGTAGCTCATAATGGAAACTTAGTAAATAAGTATGAGGTTAGAAATAGACTTATAAATAGAGGTGCAATTTTCCAAACAGGAATGGATACAGAAAATATAGTTCATCTAATAGCTAAAAGTCAAGAGGATAAACTAGAAGCTCGTATTAAAGATATGCTTAAAAAAATAGAGGGTGCTTACTGTTTAGCTATTCAGAGTCGTGGAAAGATGTTTGTTATTCGTGATAAATTTGGAATTAGACCTCTTAGCCTTGGAAAACTTAAAAATGGTACTTGGATAGTTGCAAGTGAAACTTGTGCATTTGATTTAGTTGGAGCTGAATTTATTAGAGATGTTCGCCCAGGTGAGATGTTAACTTTTGAACAAGGAAAAGAGCCATTTTCAGAGCAGATTTTTGAACCAGATTATCACCCTTGTGCATTTGAGTATATTTATTTTGCTAGACCTGATTCTATTATAGATAATAAAAATGTATATAGTATGCGTTTAAAAATGGGCAGACAGTTAGCAAAAGAGACACCTGCTGATATTGATTTAGTTTTACCTGTTCCAGACTCTGGAGTAGCAGCAGCTAGAGGATTTGCTGAAGGGTTAGGAGTTCCTTTTGAAATGGGAATAGTTAGAAACCACTATGTGGGAAGAACTTTTATAGAACCAACCCAAGAGATTAGAGAGCTAAAGGTAAAACTAAAACTATCTCCTATTAGAGGGTTAATAGAGGGAAAAAGAGTAGCAATAGTTGATGACTCATTAGTTAGAGGTACAACATCTAAACAGATAGTAAAGATGTTAAAAGAGGCAGGTGCAACAGAAGTTCACATGCGTATAGCTGCACCTGAAATTAAATATCCTTGTAGATATGGAATTGATACTCCTACAAAAGAGGAACTAATTTCTACTAAATATACTCCTAAAGAGATAGCAAAAGAGATGAATGCAGACTCTTTAGGCTTTTTATCTATAGAGGGTTTAAAATCTTCACTTGGGAAAGATAGAGACTACTCATTAGTTAGTTTTGATGGAAACTATTTTGCAGGTGGAAGTGAAAATAGTCCTGATTGTAAAGATTGCGATTAATTTTAAAGATGGTGATTTGTATCACCTCTTTTTAATCTTCTAGTTTTAATAAATAGTATAAAAAGAAGCAAAGCTGTAAATATAAGTAGAGAGTTTCCTATAAAATCATGAGCTAAAGAGAAGTTACTTTTACTTTGAAGCACTACTTTTGTTATAAGCCATATTCTAAAAATATTTATAGAAACAATAGTAATATATCCATATATAATCCATTTTAATTTATGTTGTAAAGATGAAGGAAAAGCAATAATAGAGGCTAAAAAGAAAAGATAAGGAATTAATCCATTACAATCTTTTTCTATAATTAAACTATAGTGTGAGTCTATTATAATTTTATCTCCAATCATTTGATTAGTTGGAAGAGTTAATGATGTAAGGTATGATGTAAAATTGGTTTGAATAGAGTTTATTATATCTGCTATAGGAGATATATCAAAGTAAAATATAGCAAATAGTAAAATTATATTAAACCAATAGAAAATTAAAAATTTTTTCATTATATTTTTGCTGGTACAAACTCATGGTGTTTTCTATTTTCAGCATCTTTACTTAACTGTGTTGGACTCATTAGTTTTATTTTTGGACGAGCTTTTGATATATTTTGTATCATAAAAGTTTGAACATCTTGTCCTGTTGGTTCTATTATAAATAGTATTTTATCCTTTTTTTTACTTCTATATGCTGTAAAAAGTTCTATATTTTTAGATATTTTATCAATTTCAACTTTCTCATCTTCTCTTAGAGGTAGTTTATAATCTATTCCTTCTATACGAAGTAGAGTATTATCCTCTTTATATACTAACCATGCCACTTTAGCACTATATAAACCATATAGAGAGTGTTTTGTTTTATTTATAATAACTCTATAAAAATTTTTATCTCTATTCTCAATGGTAATATTACTATCTGATTGTAATAAATCTATATATAGAGTTTTTGCACCCTTCATACTATCTGAACTTCTCTCTAAATAGTGAAAAAGATTTTTATTAGAGGCTCTTAATATATCAGCACTTCTATATAATGCCATTAATACTAATGAGAGTAGCATTATAGATATAAGCACCTCCAATAGAGTAAACCCTCTTTTTAAATTCTTAATTTTCAATTCTAAATTCTCAATTATTTTAATCTTCCATAATCCCAATACGAACAGCCTCTTCATAAGAGGTCTCTCCATTAATTAGCATCTCTTTTAATTTATCTGCAATAGTTATCATTCCAGCTCTTTTAACACCCATTCTTATTTGATGGTCATTTAATCCATCTTTCATCATGGTTTTTACATCATCATTCATAATAAAGAGTTCACCAACAGCTCTTCTTCCTTTATATCCTGTATAGTCACACTCTTTACACCCTTTGGCTGTATAAAAAGTTATATCTGTGGGTAAATTTAACTCATCTATAACTGTTGGAGATAGTTTAGTCTCTTCTTTACAAGAAGGACATAATACTCTTGTAAGTCTTTGAGCTAAAACACCTAAAAGTGTAGAAGAGATTAAAAACTCCTCTATTCCCATATCCATAAGACGACTAAGTGCAGAGGTAGCATCATTTGTGTGAAGTGTTGATAGCATAAGGTGACCTGTTAAGGCTGAACGAAGAGCAATATCGGCTGTTTCACTATCTCTAATCTCTCCTACCATTATAATATCTGGGTCTTGTCTAAGTATAGAACGAAGTCCAGCTGCAAAGGTTAGTCCTACTTTTGCATTTACTTGAATTTGATTTACATTTTCAGCATTATATTCAACTGGGTCTTCTACTGTAATAATATTTTTATCTGGTGTTGCTATATGTTGCAGACATGCGTGAAGAGTTGTTGATTTTCCTGAACCTGTAGGACCTGTTACAAGTATCATACCATGTGGGTGGGTTAATAATCTATTTAAATCTTTTGTTAACTGTTCTGAAAATCCTAAACTTTGAAGAGTTGGAATATTTTCGCTCTGCATAAGCATTCTCATAACAACTCTTTCACCATAATATGTAGGCAGAACTGAAACCCTAATATCTAAAGTCTTACCTGCAATAGTAACTTGAGTTCTACCATCTTGTGGAACTCTCTTTTCTGATATATCTAAATTTGATATAACTTTAATTCTTGATATAACTAGACCTGTAATATTTTTATCTATATCAAGGTGTTTTTTTAATGCTCCATCAATTCTAAGTCTAACTTCACCCTTTTTCTCTAGTGTCTCAATATGAATATCAGATGCACCCTTTTTTATGGCTTGGAAAAATAGAGAGTTAACAAGCTTTACAACAGGAGCTGACTCTTCATTTGATAGTAAATCTTGTGAATTTCGTATAAAGTCAAGTAAATCAGACTCAACCTCAATAATATCATCTCCACTTTCAGTTGAAATCGAGTCAAAATCACTACCTGTTTTAATCTCTAAAAACTTATTTTGTAATCTCTCAAAGCTATCTCTATCAACTTCTACTATAGGATAATCTATATCTAATTTAGATAAATGATTTAGTGCCATTGCCATATTTTTTTTATCAATTACTGTGCATTTCTTTCCTTGAACAAAAGCAAAAAGAAGATGATGTTTCATAGCCAAAGTATTATCAATCTCTTCACTCCAAAATGGTTCTAAGTCAATATTTTCAATAAATGGTAATCTAATCACTAAATGTAGTCCCTTCATCATACTCTATACCAGTATTTATTTGGTCTAAATTAATCTTTTTATTTGGTTGATTAATTGTATCTAAAATAGATTCACTTCTTATAGTATTATCCTCTTTGCTCTCTATATAAGAGTCATCTGTAATCTCTTTTGGTATTATAGGAGACTCTTCTACTTCGCTAGAGCTAGATATAGTCTCATATCTACTATCTTTTGATTTACTAGAGAATGTAACATGTTCTTTATTATCTTTCATACCAAGTCGTCTCTGTTCTAATTTATTTAATACAATTTTATTAAATTTCTCTTGAATAGAGTCTAACTCCTCTAAATGTTTTCTTAGAGTTACTAAATCTGTACTCTTTTTTACTATATATGGTGTAAGATATATTACAACATTAATTTTACTTTTAGCCTCACCTTGTGAAGTAAATAGTTTTCCTAAAATTGGAATGTCTCCTAAAATTGGAATTTTTGTAAAACTTTTTCCTGTTGATGTTTTAATTAATCCACCTAAAATAATAGTCTCTGCATTATTAACTATAGCATTTGTTTTAACTGACCGTTTAGTGGTGGTTGGTCTATCTGCTGATGCACCAGAACCGGGTAAAATATCTTCAATAGTTGTCTCAACCTCTAAAGATACTTTATTATTACTAGATAGTCTAGGTTTTACTTTTAAAGTTATACCTATATCTTCTCTACTGTAGTTATTAAGAACATTTGAACTTCCTTGTGTACTCTGTTGAGATTGAGTTAAAATAGATTGTGTTCTTCCTACATAGATAGTTGACTCTTTATTATTTGTACTTAGTACAGATGGCTCTGATAATATTTGTGCAGCACCATTCTGTTTTAAAAGGTCAAGACTTAAACCCATAGAGAAAATCTGTTTAATTCCACTCTCAAAAGAGAAATTACTTGTTGTCTCTCTACCTATTGGATTTCCTGCATCATTATAAACTGTTTTTGTACTACCTTGATTTAAAAAGCTCATAAGTTCTCCTGAAATCGCTAAAGGTGCAGCACCAGAGTTTGCAAGTAGCGAAAATACTCCTTTTGATGTAATTGCTCCCCCACTAAATCCATATTTTAATCCTATTTTTTCAGAAAGGTCGGTATTAACTTCTACAATTTTAGCTTTAATATATACTTGTGCTTTTTCTATATCTAAGGCATCTATAGTCTGTCTAATATTTGCAATTTGAGCCTTGTTTGCTAAGACTATTAGTGCATTTCTCTCTACATCACTAGCAATTACAGCTTTTTTAACCTTTTTATCTTTTTTTGGCAAAGGTGAACGGGGATTTCTTTTTACTGGAACTCTTGCCCCTTTTATTACTGCATGTATAGAACCACTTGAACCTAAATTCCCTGTCATTTGAGGCAGAAGTTTAGCTAAAATCTTTTCCATCTCTTCAACATTTGAGTTTTGAAGTGGAATAACATACATCTTTTGAATATCTTCATCTTCTCCTTTTACATCAAGCTCTCTAATATATCTAACTAACTTATTTATATTTCTGCTATTTCCAATTAAGATAATAGAGTTACTACTCTCATCTTTTAAAACAGATACCTTTTCACTTTTAATATCTTGCGGAAAAAGTGTTTTTGACATACTAAGAATATTTGGAAATACTGTTTTAACATAAGCATTTTGTAAAGTTACAACTCGACTTGTTTTTTTCTCTCCATGCTCTATTTTATCTATTAATTTTTTAACAGATTTTAGAGTTCTAGGATAAGCAGTAATAGCCAAAAGGTTATTATTTTTAAATGAAACAACTTTAGCACTTTTATGTAATAGTGGTTTTATTTTTGTTCTAATAACAGCTGCATTTACGCTATTTAATTTAAATATAACAGTCTCCATTGTACCACTATTTCTTCTACTTATACTACTTCTAACAGGTAACCCTTTTCCTGCAGCATCTGGGCTTCTTACAACTTGGTAGTAATCACCTTGATTTATTAGAGTCATCTTTTTACTCTCTAAAATAGCATTAGCAAGAGGAATTAGTTGACTCTTATCAATAGGTTTATTAGATACAAAATTTATTTTTCCTTTTATCTCTCCATCAATTAATATATTTTTACCAGTAATCTTACCAACCATTTTAATAAAATCACCAATCTCTAAATTTTTAAAATTTACATTGACTTTTTCTGCATAAGTAAAAAGGGTTAATATCATAATTAATCCCAATACTCTTTTAATGAATTTCATACTCTAACTCCATATCTTGATTATTTCTTGTTATACCTAGCGTTAGGCTATCTATATCTCCTATCTCTTTATAAAAAGAGAAAGCTGCGTTATAACTATTTAACTCTTGTCCATTAATAGATTTTAAAATATCGCCTCTTTTCAGACCTAACTTTTCAAAGTCACTACCTCTTTTTACAAAGTTTACTTTAAATCCATCTAAAATACCATCTGTTTTATGCTCTCCAATACCAACATCTTTCCATATTTTATCAATATCTTTAGTATAAGAGGTTAGTAGCCCTTTAGATACAATCTTACTCTCTCCATCACTACTTACTATTATCCCTTTATCTTTTAACTTATCTTTTATTTTCTGTTTAGTTGGTGTAGATTTAATCACCTTTATTGCATTAGGATTTTTAATAGTACTTCCTTCTAACATTAGTTTAAACTCTTTTCCACCCTTTTTAAATATTGCATAATCAGCTCCAGCTGATACTAATATAAAACCATCTATATCTTCACCTTTAGATAATACTTTTGTTTTATTTGCTTTTGAAACAGTTACTACTAAACTCTCTTTAGAATTATATAATGCTAAAAGTTTTATTCCTCTCATAGTAATAACAATAGGTGCTTTTTTAGGTTTTTTTACAGCTTGTATAGGTGCTGTTTTTGATTTATTTGCTAATTTTACACGATAATATAGAGGTTTTAATTTAGCTTTTTCAATATGCTCTACTCCTGAATTTGGCAAAAATAGTAAAGAGATGGTAAACCAAACTATTTTAACAACTATTATAATGGCTAATATAAAGACTATTTTAGAAAGAAGTTTATTAATTAAAAAATTTTTCATAATATAACCCCTTATCATCTTTTTTCAAAAAACCTCTAAATGAGTTAATATCTTTTGCTTTAACAACTCTTAAAAATATTTTATTCATATTTAAATATATACCACCTTTAATCTCCCCAAAAGAGCCAACTCCATCTATTGAAATTTTATAAGGTTTAAAAATGCTAAAAATAGTTGTAGCACTATTTATACTTTTTGGTACAATATTTTGTATAGCTTTATCGGTACTTACTTGCTCAATAGATAGTTTATTATATAGAAAAAATATATTTAAATCTAGTGATTTTATTTTAGCAACTTTAATGCCTTTTACAAAAATATCAGCATCTTTAATAGAAAGCCCCAAAAGATTATCACTAAATTTTTCATTACTTATAACAATACCATTTTTATGTAACTCTTTTTCTATTTTATAGTAAATCTCTTGCTTTGGAGCAAAAATTAGTAAGAAAAATAGAAATAGAAAAGAGCCACCAATCATCTTTTTTACCATTTGCATATTAACTCCACTCTATATTTCTCTTTACCTTGTTTATCTATTTTTAGTTTTACAATCTGAAAAGGGTTATTCATAATATGCTTTATAACACTATTTAGCTCTTTTATATTAAGTCCTTTATATTTTACAATAACCTTTTGACCTCTCTTTTTAAATGACTCTAGCTTATTTTTAGATACTATAGTTTTAAAAAGGTTAATTTTCTTTAAAATACTCTTACTTTTCCAAACCTTTTTAAGCTCTACTACTCTACTTATTTCACTAATAGATGACTCTATATCGGTCTTTTTATTTTTTACAAAACTATCTGCACTACTTTTATAAAAAATAGCATATATTACAAAAATAGAGGCAATAAAGACTATAAGTTCATTTTTAAATCTTTTTAATATCATTAAATTCATAGAACCCTCTCTACTCTAACTACACTACCCTCTTTTTTAGCTGTTAGATTTTTTTTAGTAGCATTGCTTATTATCTGATTTATAGTAGCCTTATTAGCTTCTATAACTGCTGATACTTTCTTTTCATCAACTGTTAACTCTTTTAAATGACTATTACTAGATAATAGTTTTGAAATATCTTCAATTGTATCTCGTTTAAGTCGCTCTATTTTATCTATTGGTTCATATTGAGCTAATATACTTTTTCGAATACGACTAGAGCTAAGTTTAGAGTTTTTTGATATTAGTAACTCCTCTTTCTCTTCGCTATCTGCTATTGAACTTTTAACCCTATTCCCCTCTAAGATAAAAATTGTACTTAAAATAGTAAGTAAAATAGTTATAGCCACAGTCTGCTTTAGTGGTATTAATGAACCAAAAGAGCTACCAATAGATATACCATGATTTAAAGATAAATCTTTTAAATCTAAATCTTTATAAATATATTTACTACCCATTAATCTTTTAGGTACTAATGCTACTATATTATCAATTGTTTTAAGAGCCGTTTTCTCTCCTAAATTTATTGCATTATCTAATTTATCTGATAACTCTTGAGCAAAAAATATTTTTCCAATTTGATATTTTTTTAACCCCCTACTTTCTAAAAATAAACTCATTTCATCTATATCATAGGCAAAAAAACACCAATACTCTTCACACTTATATACAAAAAATTGATACTCTTTGCTTTTATCTAAATAGTCATCAAAAAGAGATGGGGCTATCTGTTTAGCTTGATATGCAAATTTAACACCCAATTCCTCTTTTAAAAAGGTGTAAAATTGTGGTGTAAGTATTATATCAATATTTTCATTTGTTGTGATATTTGGCATATCTTTATGGACTAATAATCTTTTATTAGATTTCCCCATTAAACTCAAAATTTACGCTCCTTTCATCAGAATAATCAAAACTAAAGCTATAATATCTATCTCTATATGCATAACTCTCTTCACAATGCATGGCATTTAGAGCTTTTTGTGAAAAAAGTTTTTTATCGAAAGGCTCTGTTGTATCGTTTTGTGCTAAAAACTCTTTTAATGTCATTTTATCCTCTTCTAAATTTGTATCTACTATCCAATCATCTTTAACACTTTGTAGTGGAATATCAAATGCTATAGATATAAGTTCTGGTGAAATATATACTCCATCTATAAGAGCTTTATTAGTTACATCTATAAATATAAAATATTTATCCCATGGAACTTTAAAAACCTTAGCATCATCATATCTTAAACGATAGTCCAATAAAATATTATAAAATTCATTTTTAGATAGAATACCTTTTTGTTTACCTAATCTTGTTTTATATTCAAGATTTGGCATATCTTCACCATTTACTTTGGCTAATATAATCTCTTCTAATTTATTTGGCTCTTCTATCTCATATTTTTCCAATATATCTGCTAACACTTTTCTAGCCAACTCTAGCCGTTTTGGAATTTTTTTTGTAAACTCTTTATTAAGCCACTTAATAGGAATAGCTACTAAAAGTGGTGTGCATTTTAAATTTATATTAAATCCACTTTCATTCTCATTTAACATAAGTGGCAAGGTATATATCATCTCTATTTTTTTACTATCTACCTTTCCTTTTGGAAAAAATCTTTTTAAAATTTCGGTTGTATTTTTATATAAAAGATTTCCTTGTATAAGTGATGATACCTTTGAGGCATCTTTTTGTACCTTTTCAAGATATGAAAAAGATACGGCAACTATAGATAATATAGATGCTATTATTAAAAGTGTTATAAAAAGGGCAATACCTTTTTTTGTTTTATCCATTATAAAGCTCAATTCAAGTAAAATCGCTATTATTATAACTAAAATTAACTAAGGAATTTTAAATATGACTAAACTTTACAATACAACTGTAAAAAAAGAGGTGTTATCTAAAAATAACAAAAGAGAAAAAAAAGCTTTCTCTCTTATTGAGTTATTAGTTGTTATTCTTATTTTAGGTCTTTTAGTAGGTCTTGTTGCACCAAAAGTTATTGGTCAAGGTACACAAGCTCAAATAAAACTTACATGCACACAGATGGGTAGTATAAAAGAGGCACTAAAGATGTTTAAACTAGATAATGGTAAATATCCAGATACAGATGAAGGAATAGAAGCATTAGTATCTAATCCAGATGCAGAAAAGTATCCAAACTATTCAGGCTCTCCATATCTTGAAAAACTTCCAAAAGACCCATGGGGTAAATATTTTACTTATGTCAAAAATGGAAAAGATTTTAAAATTATTAGTTTAGGACCAGATAGAGCAGAGGGTGGAACTGACGAAGATGCTGATATTGAATTTCCAAAATGTAGCGATAGATAGATAGATTATTAAATTGAAAAAAGCTTTTACACTAATAGAGCTAATTATAGTTGTAATGATTATATCATTAGTTGGTTTTTTAGTATTTTCAGAAGCTGTTAAACAGACTAAAAGACCTGATAAATTAGACCCTTTAACACTATCATCAACACTTAAAAACTCTTTTTCTTATAGTGAGGATATAGAGTTTTTTTGTATTCAAAACTCTAAAGATTGCTATATAGCAAAAGGTGCTGATATTTTACCCTTTAAAGGAAATATTGATTTTGGTAATAATTTAGAGATTTATACTATTGATAAAAATAATCAATTAGTTCAAATAGAAGATTTTGGTAGAATAAAAGATAAAAAAATAACTTTTAGATATACCATATATGCCAATGGTAGTACAACACAACTTATACTATCTAATGATACAGCGGTTTACTATCTTCCAAGCTATTTTGGTGAACCTAAAAAAGTGGAAGATTTAGATAGTGCTAAAAAACTTTGGATAAAAGATGAGTATAATTTAAAAGATAGTGGGAATTACTATTAGTTCTATAGCTAAAATCAAATCTTATTAAGTACCTATCCAAAATTGATTTCATAAAAATATGATAAAATAACAGAATGAGAAAAGTAGAAGTATTAACAAAAGAAGAGAAACAAGAACTAGAGGCTATTAAAAAGAACTATCCAACATATACAGAAAGAGATAGAGCATCAGGAATACTATTAAGTTATAGAGGATATAGTCCAAAGGAGATAGCAGAAATATTTGAAATAAGTAGGAGAATGGTATATAATTGGTTAGATGAATTTACTACACTTTAGACAAAAAAATGAAAAATTAGGGAAGATATAAGCAAAAAGATGATTATTATGTTTTATCAAAATGCACATAATAATCATAGAAATTATACTACAAAGTATCAAATATAGAGATA
>JAMOOP010000103.1 GCA_027065385.1 Campylobacteraceae bacterium
TTATAGAACTACCAAAATTTAAAAAAAGCTTCCAAGAGTGTCAAAATATAGAAGATAAATGGATATACTTTATCAAAAATGCAAGAGATTTAGATGTAGTACCAAAGCTAAAAGATAAAAACCTAAAGAAAGCCTTTGAGATAGCAAATACAGCTACCCTAAGCAAAGAAGAACTAGAGATTCAAGATAAAAGAGAAGAGTTTATCTTTATGCAAAAGAGTAGTATTGAGAAGGCTAAAAGAGAGGGTAGAGAAGAAGGTAGAGAAGAAGGTAGAGAAGAAGGAAGAGAAGAGGGTAGAGAAGAGGGTAGAGAAGAGGGAATAGAGATAGGTGAAGAAAGAGGTGAAAAGAGAGGAGAGATTAAAACAGCAATCACAATGATAAAAGAGTTTAATTTATCTATTGAAGAGGTTTCTAAAAAGTTAAATATATCTATTTATGAACTAAAAAAATATTTAGAAAAATAATAAACTAGGAGTATAGACTTTAGTTTTATCTAATAAAAGGAATAAAATATAGTGAATAATAAAACAATTATAAAAGGTAAAGATAGAGATTTAGAATCTTCTATTAGCATAATGAAAAATAATTTAGAGATATTAAAAATGAGAGTCAAAGAGGTATCATCTTTGCATCCTCTACCTTTTGTATATTCAACATTTATTCAAAATGAGTTATCTAATGTGATTTTTACAAATGGTAAGGGTTCTTGTGAAAAGTCATCTTTAGCAAGTGCTTTGGGTGAATATTTTGAACGGTTGAGTTGTAACTATTTTTTTGCTGATTATTATTTGGGTGAAGAGGTTATTAATGGTGATTTTGTTCATTATCCAAATGAAAAATGGTTTAAACAAGAGGGTAAAGGGCTACTTACTAAAGAGTTATGGGAATATTATAGTTGTAATAATGAATTATCCATAGAAGATTTATTTGATTTTAATATTGGAATTGATAGTAGAGGTATTTGTGCATTGCCTTTTATCTCTCAAAAAGATAACAAAGAGATATATTTTCCTGTGAATATTTTGAATAATTTATATGTGAGTAATGGAATGTCAGCAGGAAATACAGAAGCCGAGGCAAAAGTTCAAGCACTTTGTGAGATTTTTGAGAGGTTTGTTAAAAATAGAATTATTTCCAAGGGTATATCTTTGCCCAAAATTCCTCAAATAGTTATTGATAGATACCCACATATCAAGCAGTCAATTGAAAAACTTATAGATTATGGATACTCTTTACATATTTGCGATGCCTCTTTGGGTGGAGTTTATCCTGTGGTTTGTGTAACTCTTATTAATCATAAAGATGCTTCGGTATTTGCCTCTTTTGGAAGTCATTCTTGTTTTGAGATAGCATTAGAGAGGTGTGTAACTGAACTTCTTCAAGGTCGCAGAGTTGATATGATGGATGATTTTTTGCCTCCATCATTTGATTTAGAAGCAGTAGCATCTCCTCATAATTTAGAAGAGCATTTTATCAACTCTAGTGGATTAATATCTTATGATTTTTTCAAAGAGAAATCTGATTATGAGTTTGTAGATTGGAATTATGACTCTACTACTTCATCTGAATTTGAATATTTAGCTCAAATAGTTTATGATATGAATCTTGATATTTATATTGCTAGTTATAAACATCTTAATATCTATGCTTGTAGTAGTATTATT
>JAMOOP010000104.1 GCA_027065385.1 Campylobacteraceae bacterium
ACATCTTTTTGAATATTAGAGATAATGATTTTGTTATTATTTTTATGTTTATGAAATAGGTCTATTTTTTTATGATAAAGCTCTTCTAAATAGTTCCATAATCCTGCTAGATTATCAAATGTTTTATTTTTAAACTCTACATAAATATCTATATCGCTACTCTCAGTTTGTTCATCTTTAGCATAGCTACCGAACAAGCCTATTTTTTCTACTTCAAAATTCTTTTCTATATAGCTTCTATTATTAGATAATTCATTTAGTATATCAGTTTTAGTCATCATCGCCTCCAATATTATAGCTTTTAAATTATATCAATATTTACTTTAGATTTTGTAGAAGATTTAAAATTGATGAAATTTGCTAGTAGTAAAATATGAGTATAAATATTATTGTATTTAGTATCTATAGAGAGCATTGGAATATAAAATTTTATCAAGAGTAGTTAATTCAACTTCTTCCATTTCAATTTTAGACTTAATGAAAAAAACGGGGGTCCGAAACCTTCAGTTTAATTCGGTAGTATGGGGCTTAAAAAGGATTAATTTACATATGAGTGTAAAAAAATGCTAAATATTGCCCAAACTGTGAGAAGAATAACACTAAAAAGATAGGAATTAGAAGAGGGGTTCAACGGTATCAATGCAATGATTGTAAAAAGAAATTCCAGTCTAAAAGAAGACCAAATAAGTTACCAGAAGTAATCTTCAAAAAATATATTCTAAGACGACAAACATTAAATAATTTAGCCCAAGATTATGATAGAAGTATACCATGGATTAGAGCTAAAATCTTTGACTATGAACCACCAGAATTAACTTTTAATCCAAGACCTGTTGTCATTATTTGTGATGCTACTTTTTATGGTAAAAGAAAAGATAAACTTGGTACTTTAGTTTTTAAGGATATTACTAAAAATGAGATACTAATCTGGAAGCATATTCAAACTGAAATCGTCGAAGATTACAAACAACTACTTAACTACTTACTTTTTTTAGGCTACACAATAAATGCCATCATTACAGATGGTTTTAAAGGGCTAAATAAGGCTTTTAAAGACTATCCAATACAATTATGCCAATTCCACCAAAGAAAGACTATCAATAGGTATTTAACTAGAAATCCCAAATTAGATATTGCCATAGATCTCCAAAAAATCATGAGGAACCTAACAACTACTACTGAAGAAAAATTTACTTTAAAACTAGATATATGGTATGAAAAGTACAAAGATATTTTACTTGCTAAATCCATAAATCCAACTACAAAAAAATCCTCTTACACTCATCAAAAAATTGTATCTGCATATCGAAGTATCAGGAGAAATATACCTTACTTATTTACATATAAAAAGTATGCTGATTTTAAGATAAATAATACTACAAATGCTATTGATGGAGGTGTCTTTTCACCTATGAAAAAGTTAATGCATGTTCATGCTGGATTAAGCAAAAGTTTAAAGCTAAAAATAGTAGATTTTTATTTGGTTAATTATCATAAAAAAGTATGATTCAGACCCCCGTTTTTTTCATTAAGTCACTATTTGAGATAGCTATATATAATCAGAAGATATTTTATGAGATACTTTTTAAATCTTCATCAGATACACTCAAACTATTTGCTAAAGATTTAAAATGGTGGGATGTTGATGTAACTACACTTG
>JAMOOP010000105.1 GCA_027065385.1 Campylobacteraceae bacterium
TAACATTTTAATGTTATGTATTTAAGCTAATTTTAAGGGTATTAATTTTACTACTTTTTAAGCTAAAGCCCTAAATTCAGGGATTTGGTTGCTATTTTTATTTTGTTCCCTATGGGATTTGAAACAACTCTATTGCCATACTACTTCCCCCCTCAACAATCATTTTTATTTTGTTCCCTATGGGATTTGAAACGCTATTAAGTTCGTATTTATTTTATTGGTATATGCTCATTTTTATTTTGTTCCCTATGGGATTTGAAACTCTTAGATGAAGCTGGAGCTGAACAGCTTTTGGGATATATTTTTATTTTGTTCCCTATGGGATTTGAAACAATCATATCATCACTCTCTTATTAGCTCTATCGCTTATTTTTATTTTGTTCCCTATGGGATTTGAAACTCTCACTATCATCATACATGCTATTTCTAATCTCTGATTTTTATTTTGTTCCCTATGGGATTTGAAACATCTGATTTGACAAATCAAAGCCAATATCAGTATCGATTTTTATTTTGTTCCCTATGGGATTTGAAACTTTAGCCTTTGGTTTTTTGATTTCTGCTGTTGGTGCATTTTTATTTTGTTCCCTATGGGATTTGAAACGAAGCTTCTAACTCTCAACATAATGAGGGTAGAAATTTTTATTTTGTTCCCTATGGGATTTGAAACTGTATGAATACATTATAATTATGTATCGTGTCTATGATTTTTATTTTGTTCCCTATGGGATTTGAAACTAAAATAAATAGAGTTACCCACACCCTATCTGATAGATTTTTATTTTGTTCCCTATGGGATTTGAAACGACTATTATCATGGTGTAATGATAGATGAAACTCCTATTTTTATTTTGTTCCCTATGGGATTTGAAACGCTAAAGTTCAAACTGAATAGTAGTTGTTTCTTTTATTTTTATTTTGTTCCCTATGGGATTTGAAACACTAAGATGTCTAATGTTTGTTTATTAAACCTCATAATTTTTATTTTGTTCCCTATGGGATTTGAAACTCACTAATCATTTCTTCGTATAGTGTAAATCTATCCATTTTTTCCTCGCTCCCAAATTATATTTGGGAGTGTATAAGAATTTGTTTATTAAGAGATATTAGTTTCTCGTATGCATCCCCAAACACAGTTTGGGGACGAGGAAAACAACTAAAGCCACACTTCCACATTTATATCTTTTTGATTTAATTGAGTAAAAAGGGGTTAACTCGCTCCACAATTTGATTGTGGAGTGTATATATAAAGAGGATATTCTATTTAATGAAGTTTATAATGCTTTGGGAGTAAGGAAGTATTTTCATTAAAATTTTATTTGTACTCTTTACAATAAACCATCTCCCACCCCCAAAAGACAATAACCACCATTTGCAATTTTAGCCCATCATTTAGATACTTCGTTACTAGTTTAACTCGCTCCACAATTTTATTGTGGAGTGTATATACGAATAGGATATTCTATTTAATAGATTTTATAATAGTTTGGGAACGAGGAATATTTTTCACTTTTTATTTTTAGTTGTCACTATTTAAGTTTTTCTATCTCATTAATAGTTAAACCTGTTTTTAAAGAGATAGTTTCAATATCTAAAATATCTAATAGGCTTTTAGCTATTTCAATAGCTTTCTTTTTTGCTCCTTTAATCTCTGCTGTGTAAAACAGAGACTCTTTATATCTTTTATTCTCCTCTTTTCTTTCATAAATTGCTCTATCTTTTGGTTGAAGTTTTAAAACATCTAAAACCTCTTTTGCTTTATCTAAACCTTTTGCTTTAAATCTATTTTCTATCTCCTCATTTTTTAGAAAATATATCCACTCATCTAAACTATTTTTAGCTATATCATTAAACTGATTTACTCTTAAAATATAATACTCTGGATATATATCTGAAATAGTCTCTATATTAAATTTATCTTTTTGTATAAATGATGGAGTTAGTATATCATTTATATGTAAACCTTTAAAATTAGTTGTTCCATGATATACATAATCTGCACCTTGACCTATTTCAAAATATACAATATTAATAGAATATACTTTTTTAACATTAGTATATCCTCTACCTTTTTTAATATATTCAGTTATTAATTTAGAAGTTCCATAAAGTATTCGTTGAAAATAGTCAATCTCATCATTATATTGAATTTCAACTAATATAAGTTCACCTCGTTCATTTTTGGCTAATAAATCAACTCTATTAAACTTATCATCTTCTGTTTCTTGATTTGCTTCACTCTCTAAAATCTCTTCTATTTTTACATCAAATTTTAAAAGTTCAGTTAAAAAGCCTTCTAAAATTCCAAAATTTGCTTTTTGGCGTAAAATCTTTTTCATTGCCCAATCAAAACTTACTAATTTTCTTTTCATTTTTTCCCTTTTTCTTATTAATTATATCATAAACCTCTTTATGCTCTTGATAAAATTAGTTTCTCTTCAGGTGATAAAATCGCCTTTAAATATTTTTTTATTACTATCTTTTCCTCAAACTCATTAATAACTTTTAATCGTCCTCTTATTCCCATTTGAACTCTCTCTTTATGAGATAGATTAATCATTTTTTCTATTGCTACGGCTAATGATTTACTACTTTTTGGAGTAACTAAAAAACCATTATATCCATTATCTACAACTTCTCTACAGCCTGTTACATTAGTTGTAATAATTGGTTTTGACATACTTCCAGCCTCCAATAAAACTCTTGATAAACCTTCTCTATATGATGGTAAAACTATACAATCTACCTTCTCTATCTCTTCTAAAACAGCATCTGTATATCCCAAATACTCTATAATCCCATTTTTAACCCAAGATTTAACCTCACCTTCTGATATGGCTGATGGATTATCAAAATAGTAAGAGCCTAATATTTTAAATTTGGCATTAGGATATTTATCTTTTATAGATTTTATAGCCTCTACATACTCAATAACTCCCTTATCTTTAATAAGTCTAGCTATAAGCAAAAAAGTTATATCTTCTTTTTTAGTTACACTATTTTTAGGTTGGAATGAGTCTGTATTAATTCCAGAACCAGGTATTATAGTAGATTGTCTTTTTTTAATAATATTTCTTTTAATAAATTCTCTATTATCATCACCATTTTCAAATAGAACTTTATTATTAAATAGAGATATTTTATATAGCCCTCTAGCTAGTTTTGAACTTGGTTTATTATCTAAAAATACTGTTCCAAGTCCTGCTACAACATTAATTGTCTCTATATTTAAAATTTTAGATATTATACTTGCATATATATTTGGTTTAATAGTATATATTAAAAGAATATCAGGATTTATCTCTTTAAATAGTTTATAGTATTGATACATTAGTTTTGTATCTTCTATTGGATTAGTCCCTTTATTATTTAACTCTATATCATAATGTCTGCACCCTAGATGCTCTAATCTTTCTGTATAATCATCTACTGGAGCTATTAAAGAGACCTCATATCCTTGATTTTGAAGTGCTTTTATTAAACCTTGTCTAAAGTTATATAGATACCAAGAGGTATTACTACATATTGTTATTTTCTTACTCATAATATTATCCTTTTAAAATAAACTCATATTTTTTTATAATTAAATCTATACTATATTTTTTAATTGTTATATCTCTTATATTGCTACTACTATATTTATCTGTCTTAATACTCTCTATAGCTTTAGCTAAAGCATCTATATCTTTTAAGGGAACTAATAAGCCATTTTCTCCATTTTTAATAATTTCAGATACACCTCCTATAGAGTTAAAAGATACTGCCACAACTCCACAATAGTTTGCTTCTAATATTACATTTGGAAAACCCTCATACTCTGATGTTAAAACTAAGATATTTGAATTTTTAATATATTTATATGGATTTTTTTTGTAGCCTAAAAAGGCTACTCTATCTTCTATTTTAAGCTCTAAAGCTAACTTTTCTAACTCTTCTCTCTTTACTCCATTACCAATAATAGTTAATACATATCTATTATCTAATTTAGCAAATGCTTTTAGAAGTAAATCTTGTCTCTTTTCAAAACGAAGTTGTCCTACTGATATTAATCTAATTTTATCTTTTGGAAATGGATAAGTTAAAGGCTCTTTTTGTAATAAATCTATATTTTTGGTATCTATTGGATTATTAATTACTACGGTTTTCTCTTTTGGAAAGTTATAGTTTTTTATTAAATCATCTCCCATATAATTAGATTGACATATTACTTTATGGTAGTTTTTATATACTCTTTTATATAACCACTCATATAGCTTTGGGCTTTTCTCTTGTCTATTATTAAGGGTTAATATACTAGCTTGTCTTGCTATCCATTTAGTTTTTGGTAAAAATAGTTTTATTAGAGGTATAAAAATAGATATATATAGATTTAAATTTCCTATTCCACTAAAAACTATATTGGGTTTTAATCTATATATTTTTAGTAAAAGATTAGGAACTCCTTTAGCTACAGAAGAGATATTTAAACTATAGATATTTATATCTTTAGCTACTCTATCCATTAAAGAGCCACTACTATTAAAGAGAATTAGACTAATATTAAAACTATCTCTATCTAAATGGTTTATAATATTAATAATTACTCTCTCTGCTCCACCAGTATTTAGTTTTGGCATTACAAATAGAATATGGCTCTTTTCTTTCATTTCATACTCCTATAGAGTTTAGTAAATCTTCTATAATAAAATATTCAACTCTTAAAGAACCCTCTACCCACTCTAAATCTTTTGTCCAATAGCCTAAAGCGTGAGGAAATCCTCTAGGAGATGCAGCATAACTTATCTCTACTATTTTATATCCATCTATATCTTTTACAAAGTCAAATGCAATAGATTGGGCTTGGAGTTTTTCAACTATTTCAAATGCCACTTTTACGCACTCTTTTCCCTCTTCTCCTATATCCCAACTCATTTTTCCACTTCCACTAGCTCTAAAATCACCCTCTCTAACCATTCTTTTTTTAGTTACAGCACGATTTCCTATTACAAAAACTCTAATATCATGGTCACAATTTGGTATAAAATCTTGTGCATATAGATAGTTTTTCTCAATAGGTAACATTGTATATACTTTATGAGGAGAGATATATCTACAAACTCCTTTTCCAATGCCTACAACACTTTTTAATGATTTATCTCTTTTAAAGTGCCAAATTTTCTCTTCTAAAATAGCCTCTCTTCTATTTGCTTCAAATCCTTTTCCAAAGACTCTATTTGCATATTTTTTAGCTTCACTTTTTGATTTTATAAGTTGAACATTAAAAGCTCCTGCTCCATTTCTTAATTTGAATACTTTTGGAAAAGATGTTTCTTCTATCCATTTAAAAGCTGACTCTTTATCATAAAAAGCGTAACTTTTAACCATTGGTGCATCTATTGCCTCTAAAAGATATTTTTGTCCTAACTTATCATCAAAATGCCATGAGCTATTGGCATTTGGATATACAGGAAAATTAATTCTATCTAAAGATAAAATTAAAGCTCTTGCAAAAAGTTGTGCTTTATAGTCTATATGTTGCCAATGCCACATTAACGCATCACACTCTTTTAACTGCTCCATAATATCTGTATCGTAGCAGTTTACTATTTTATAATTTATTTGATGTTCTTTACAATACTCAATCCATTTATCCGAATAGGAGTCATCTCCTTTTTTATGCTCTATAGCAATAGTTACTCTCTTTTTCATCTACAACCTTTGATAAAAATTAAATATACTTAATAAACTATATTATTAAATTATATTTCAAATATACTTAATAATTAGTCCTTATATCTATATAATTTATAATTGATTTAAATCATAGCACTTTTTATATTATATTTTGTTTGTTTTTAAATATAATTAAACAGTTTATGGTATATATGTTTTTCTAGGTTTTCAGAAAGAAACATAAATTAGTATAAAGAGTAAAAATAGTAAATGTTTAAAAAAAATTTAAGTATAATATATAAAATAATATTTATATAAGGAAATCAAATGTCTATAAATGTATCAGAGGAAGAGTTTTATGAAATGTTATGGTTTCGTTCATCTATGGTTTTTACAGATAAAGAAAAAGAGTTAATTAAAAATGCTAGAGTGGGAGTCATTGGTGTTGGGGGTACTGGAGGGATTGCTTCTGAACAATTAGTTAGAGGAGGAGTTAGTAATATTACTTTAGTTGACCCTGATATATTTGAGCTTTCAAATATTAATAGACAACACTTCTGCACTATATCTACGATAGGTATGAAAAAGGTAGAGGCTGGTAAAAAAAGACTTTTAGATATTAACCCTTTTGCTAAAATTAGAACTTTTGAAAATGGAATTAATAAAGAGAACGCAAAAGAGATAGTTAGTGAAGTTGATATTATAATTGATGCAAGTGATAATAAATCAGCTCACTATCCTCTTCATAGAGTAGCTAAAGAGTTAAAAGTTCCTATTATATCTAGGTCTCATAAAGTGCCAGATTTTACATTTGGAGCAAAAGCAAATCTTTGGGATTATAGAGAAGATGGGGTTTCTACTAGAGAAGAGGATGAAGACTCTCCAACTGCATTAATTCCACTTGATGAGGTGACAGAAGAGCAGTTTAAAGAGAAAGATAAAAGAGTTCATAGTGAGTTTAATAAGGTTTATAGAAAAATATTTAACTCAAAAGATGCAAATAAACTTTTACTTAGTGAAAACACTCCTCCTAAAAACTTTTTTAAAGATTATGAGAGAGGTAGAGATAATTTAGTTCAAGGAACAAATTGGGGTCCTGCTGTTACAATTACCGGTACTTTTTTTGCTATTGTGGTAATTAATATAATAATTGATGCTAAAAATATCTTTTTAGGACCTATATCTATAAAAGCTAATGCTTCTGTTAATTCTATTATTGACCAAAGAGAAATTAAGTAAAATTAGATAACCTATGGTAAAAAATTAGGTAAAATATGAAATTAGACAATATAAAATTGAGTGTTATTTTTGATAATGAGTGTTGTAATAGTGAGTTAACCTCTCTTTGGGGCTTTTCTTGTTTCATAGAAACACCAATAGGAAATACTCTTTTTGATACAGGTAGCAATGGAAGAGTTCTTTTAAAAAATTTAGAAAAAAAGAGTTTAGATATATCTTCTATTAATAATATATTTATATCACACGCTCATTGGGACCATATAGGTGGATTAGACTCTATTTTAGAGCTTAATCCTAGAGTTAATATATTTGTAACCAATCATATATCTAAAAATTTAGTTAGAGATTTAAAGAGTCTATCAAATGGAGTTACTGTTATAGGTAATACTCCAACTAAAATTTTGGAAGATATATACTCAACAGGAGAAATTGGAGACCATAATGAGCAGTCTATAGTAATAGATACTAATAAGGGATTAATAGTTATAGCAGGTTGCGCACATGGTGGAATAGAGAATATTTTAAAAAGAGCCGTAGATTTTTTTAATAAACCAATATTTTTAGCTCTTGGTGGTTTTCATCTTCATAATAAAGAAGATAAAGAAGTTTTAAAAATTATAGATACCATACAAGAGTTAGATACAAAATTTGTTTGCCCTTCTCACTGCACAGGAGAAAGAGCAAGAGAGCTATTTAAAGAAAAATTTAAAAACAACTATATTGAGGGTGGAGTTGGGATTGATATAAGTTTTAATAAAGATAATATTATTTAAATAATAAAATATAAAGGTAAAATGATGATAAATAAAGAGGATAGTTTCTTTGTAGAATTTTTAAAAACTATTTTACCGTATAGATGGTCAATAATATTTATTACAATAATAGGTATGTTATTATCTGCACTACATCTATATTTGACACCATCTGTTTATGAAGCACAAGCTATTATAAAAGTAAAAACAAATAATAATAAAGGGGAGCAGTATAGTGAATTAAACCCTTTAGGTAATATATACTCAACAGGAACAGAAAATATTGACCAAGAGTTAGCTATTTTACAAACATTTCACATTCACGATAAAGCCATAGATAAATTAAATTTAGGCGTACAGTATTTTATAGAAAAAAATTATAAAAAAAGTGAAATCTTTTCAAATCCACCAATTAAAATTAAAAATATAGAAATATTAAATAAAAAAATTTTAGGAAAAGATATTTTATTAATTCCTCAAAAGAGTAGTTTTATTATTGAGATAAAAGATAAAAAGTATAAAAAGCTATTTAGTTATAATGAAGAGATAAAAACAGAGTGGTTTAAATGTATAGTTGAAAAAAAAGCTAAATTTGATATGCCAATATATTTTAGACTAAATGGTAATAATAGAAATATATATGAAAGGATAGTTAAAAAGAATTTTAAGGCTATAAGAGTAAATAAAAATGCTTCACTTATAAAACTCACATATCAAGATAATTCTCCCAAAAGAGCTACTAATTATCTTAATAATCTTATGGATATATATAAGAAACAGAGTATTATAAATAAGAGTAGAAGAAATAATAAAGTTTTAGAGTTTATAAATAAACAGCTTATATCTACAGGTAAGGCTTTAAAACATTCAGAGACAGAGTTAGAGAGATTTAGAATAAAAAATAGTATTATAGAACCAACAAGGCAATCACAATCTCTTTTAGATAGATTAAGTGATATTGAGGTTCAAATATCTCAAGCCCAAATGGAACAAGGACTTATTGAGAGTATTGCATATAGTGTTAGAAAAAATAGAGATTTAGATAATATAACACCAACTCTTAGAGAGTTAGGAGATGAACCTACCATAAGATTAATAGAGAGATTACAAGTTTTACAAAGAAGAGCAAATGAGCTTGGTGCAGAACTTACCCCTAAACACCCAGAACTTAAAGCTATAAATATAGATATATATAGAACTAGAAGAACTATTCAAAAAAATATAAAACGGCTACAGAAAAATATATCTAAAAAACAGAAAAATCTATATGCCCAAAAGAGAAAATATGAAAGGAGATTAAAAGTTCTTCCAACAAAAGAGAAAAAACTTATTGATTTACAGCGAAATTATGAAGTTAGCTCAAAAATGCACTCATATCTTCTTGAAAAACAGGCTGAAAATAAGATGAAAAATGTGGCTACTGTATCGGATTATGAAGTTTTAGATAAAGCATATTCTAGTGGCTCTCCAATAAAACCTAAAAGAAGTATGAATTTAGCAATTTCTACTATATTTAGTATGATTTTTGCTTCAATCTTAGCTTATATGCGTAGCTCTATGAATAATAAACTTCAAAATATAAAAGAGATAAAAGAGCTTACTACTCTTCCACTATATGCAGAACTTCCAATTTTAGAGAACTCAAAATTTTTAACAAAAGACTCATCACAACTCTTAAAAAGTTTTAGAAATCTTCGTACAAAGATAAATTTTAACCACCCAAAACAAAAAGGTAATGTAATTTTAGTTACATCAAGCAAAGCAAGAGAGGGAAAGACAAATATAGTAGCAAATTTAGGATATATATTTCAAAAAGCAAATTATAAAACTCTAATTATAGATTTTGACCTCTATAATCCACAAATCCATAAAGTTTTTAATCTTAATTTAAATATTGGAACAGGAGAATATCTTCATGCCCAAGAGAATGATATGGATAATCTTATACAAAAGACTAAATATGAAAATTTAGATATTTTAACAGCAGGTTCAATAACAGAAGATGCTTCAGAGCTTATTTTATCTAGGAGATTATATTTTTTATTAGAGATAGTTAAAAAGAGATATAACTATATATTTATAGATGCCATACCTCTTAGTATAGAAGCTGATGTTTTATATATTATGAAATATTCTGATGTAAATCTAATTACAGTACAAGAGGAGTTTACAAGAAAGTCTTTTATAACTGGTATTCAAAAACATATAGGAGAGTATAAGTTTAAAAATATTGCTATACTAGCAATTACTAATAGTTAGAGGATATTACCTCTAGCTATCTCTACTCTCTTTCTCTTCTATTCCACTCTTACCAAATCTTCTAGCTAACTCTTGTTTTACTCTATCTGGTGTAATATCTCTATATCCAAGTGCTACTAATGAGTGATATAGTAAATCAGCCATTTCATAAATAACCTGTTTATCACTCTCTCTATCTACAGCCACACAAACCTCATTAGCCTCTTCTATAATTTTACTAACCATTAGCTCTTTATTGTTTAAAAGCTTTTGTGTCCAAGATTTAGTAATCTCTTTAGAATTTTTTCTCTCTAAAATAGTATGATATAGAGTATCAACCACTCCATAAATAGAGTCTGTATCTACCTCTTTTTCCAATACTATTTTATCTTTAATTACAGATGTAAAAAAACAGCTCTTCCGTCCTGTGTGACACGCTACACCATTCTGTTTTATTTTTAATACTACAGTATCAGCATCACAATCTAATAGTACATCTTTTACCTCTTGGGTATGGTTTGAGCTTTCACCCTTTTTCCAAAGTCTTTGACGACTTCGGCTAAAGTAGTGAGCGTAACCTGTACTTAGTGTTAAGTTGTAAGCCTCTTCGTTCATATAGGCTAACATTAACACCTCACCCGTCTTATAATCTTGTGCAATAGCAGGGATTAGAGGATTTTTTTGCCAATGAATATTCATATTTTTCCTTTATTGTCCAGATGAGATAACTCTCTGCTCTTTTCCTTTTGCATCAACCCAAATATTAGGTACTGCTCCACCAGGTGTTAGGAAGATTTGTGCATCTCTATTTACTTTTAGTGCCTCATTAAATTTAGCTTGTGTTTTAATTTGCTCTAATTGAAGAAGTTCAGCTGTTAAAGAGTCTGATATTAACTTATTGGCTTTTGATTGCTCTTCGGCTTCAATTCTAATCTTATCTGCTTGACCTTGTGCTTCAATTCTATTTCTTTCAGCTTCACCTCTTGCGATTTCAGCCTTTGTTTGAGCTTGTTGTTTAGCTTTCTCTTTCTGTTGCTCTGCAATAGTTACATCTTGTTTTGCAGCTTGAACTTCCTCTATTTTTGCTTTAATTTTAGGAGGTAAAACAATATTTCTAAGTTCAACTGATGATAAAATAACAGGTTGTCCTTCTAGTGAACTAACTTTCTCTGTAACTTTTGTCTGAATTGCACTTGCTATCTCATTTCTCATTTCAGGAAGTTTTTCTGCTGGATATTTCCCAACTACATCTCTTACTACCTCTCTTACTTTAGAGTTAATAATCTTCTCTTCCCAACTAGAACCCCAAGTCTCTATGGTTTTTGGCGCACTCTCTGCTCTTAGTGAGTATTGAACTGCAATATCAATACTAACAGTTAAACCTCTTTGGTCAAGAACTTGAATTGCAGGATTTCGTCTAAGTCCACCCTCAAAACCACCTTTTGATAGACTATTTGAGTAGTTATCTCCAATAGCACTATTGTGTGTATCACTATATGTAATTAGTCTAACTCTTGTATTAACAGGAATAATTCTTTCTAAAATAGGTATATAAAAGTGTAATCCAGCTTTTAATGGTGTCTCATCAAATTTACCAGTTCTTACTTTTATTCCCACTTCACCAGAGTTTATAATAGTAAATGGTTTTAAAAATACAAGTGCTATAATAATAGCTAATCCTATAAATATAAATTGAGGTGCTTGTCTGCTACCTCCTCCTCCACCATTATCATCTGATGTTTTTCTTAGGTGAGGAGTTTTATTGTTTCCTCCACCACTCGGTTGTTTTTTCTTAAAATAGTCATTCATATCTGCTGGCATTAAAATCCTTTAATTAATATATGTTAAGTGTTGAATATAGTCAGGATTTTTTCCTGCTACAACGGCAAAATATGCACTCTGGAGTTTTTCTGTAATATCTCCTCTACAGCCTTTTCCTATAACTCTAGCATCAACCTCTCTAACTGGAGTAAGTTCTGCAGCTGTTCCTGTTAAAAATGCTTCATCTGCTATATATATCTCTTCTCTTGTAATTCGTCTTCTTACTACCTCTATACCCATATCTTTAGCTAAATCAATAATAGTAGCTTGTGTAATAGACTCTAGTGTATTATCACTCGGAGGAGAGATTAATTTTCCATCTCTAACCATAAAGAAACATGCCCCACTAGCTTCTGCTATATAACCTTGGTCATCTCTTAAAAGTGCTTCATCATATCCAGCTTCTACTGCTTCATATTTTGCCATTTGAGAGTTTAAGTAGTTTGCTACAGCTTTTGCTTTTCCCATACTTGAAGTGTTTGGAGTTCTTGTAAAAGATGAAATTTTTAATCTAATCCCTTTTTTAAGACCCTCTTCACCTAAATATGCTCCCCACTCCCAAGCTGATATTGAAACCTCTACAGGTGCATCTTTATGATATAGACCCATAACACCATAACCTAAATATACTAATGGACGAATATAAGCACCATTAAATAACTTATTTTCTTGAAGTAATTTAATTTGAGCATTATTTAGCTCTTCTAATGTATATGGTACATCTAATAGTGTCATTTTTGATGAATTTATAAGTCTTTGTGTATGCTCTTTTAGTTTAAAAATGGCACATCTTCCATCAACTGTTTTATATGCCTTTGTTCCTTCTATAGCTCCATTGCCATAGTGAAGTGTATGTGTTAGTACATGAACCTTTGCTTCGTCCCAAGGGGTAAGCTTTCCGTTCATCCAAATATATTTTGCTTTATTCATATTTTGTTGCTCCATGCAAAAATTAATTGGTGATTTTAACTAAATTAGGGTTAAAAAGAGACATTATCAATTTTTATAATAGAAAAAAGGCTCTATTATTAATATTTAAAAGTTAAATAGCTATAGTATATTATGCAAATTAATTTTAAAGGAAGAAATATGATTAGAAAAGAGTTTTTAATGGCAATAGCAGTATCAGCACTACTTTTAGGAGGGTGTGTTGATTCATCAACTGGTGCAGCAGCTAAAGCTGATATGGAAGCTGAAAGTGGTCACAAAACTGAAGCAAAAGTAGAGAAAAAAGCAGAAGAGAAAAAGGTAGAAGAGAAGAAAGCAGAAGCTCCAAAGGCTGAAGCAAAAAAAGAAGAAGCTCCTGCTCCAAAAGCTGAAGAGAAAGCTCCAGCAACAGATAGTGTAAATGTAACTGCTTGTGCAGGTTGTCACGGTGCAAACTTTGAGAAAAAAGCTATGGGTGTATCTAAAATTGTTAAAGATATGACAAAAGATGAGATTGTAAAAGCTCTTAAAGGTTATAAAGATGGCTCTTATGGTGCTTCTATGAAAGCATTAATGAAAGGTCAAGCGATGCCACTTGATGATGCAAAAATTGAAGCTATTGCTAATAAATTTGGTAAGTAGTTTTATTCTTTAAAGAGGTCTTAAGACAAGACCTCACATCTTTTATTGTTATAATAATGATAACAAATTCAAAAAAACACAATTAATACACAAAATGTTTTTATACTACGCTTGTAAAAAATAGAAAAACACACTAAAGGACATAAAACATGAAAACAATCGTAAAAATCGTAGCAGTAGCAGCACTATTATCACCAGCAGTATATGCAGCAGCAAATACAGCAGCTTGTGCAGGTTGTCACGGTGCAAACTTTGAAAAGAAAGCTCTTGGTAAATCTAAAGTTGTTAAAGATATGACAAAAGATGAGATTGTAAAATCTCTTAAAGGTTATAAAGATGGTAGTTATGGTGGAGCTATGAAGGGTATGATGAAAGGTCAAGTAGCAAAACTTAGTGATGCTGATATTGAAGAAATTGCAACAAAAGTTGGAAAAAAATAGTCTATAAACATCTCCTTGACACCTCTTTTATGAGGTGTGTTTAGTTCTCTCTTAAAAAAAATCATTCTTAACTCTTATTTTGTTATAATCAATCCAAAAAGGTACAGTTAGTATGTTTGGAATATTTGAAAGTAATAGTAGCATTATTGATGCTAAAGTTTTTATGGGAAGCTTAGAAGAGAGTAGAGAAAAGATAGAAGAGAGAAGAAGTCCTTATAATGGAGAAGTTGTATCTAGGTATCCTGTGTGTAATGAAGAGGATACAAAAAGAGCATTAGATATTGCAAAAAAAGCATCTTTTCAAACTGCTAAATCTCCTCTACATCAAAGAGTTGCGTGGTTAGAAGATGTAGCAAAAAATTTAAGAAAATATAGAGAAGATATAGCTCTAACTTTAGTTGATGAGGTAGCTAAACCTTTAGCTTTTGCTAGAGTTGAGGTTGATAGATGTATTGAGACTATAGAGATAACTGCTAAAGAGTTAGTAGCTCTTCATGGTGAAACAATCCCTACTGATATTGCACCAAGTGGTAAAAAAACTATAGCGTATTTTAGTAGAGTACCTGTTGGAGTTGTAGCTTGTATTACCCCTTTTAATTTCCCTTTAAATCTTGTAGCTCATAAAATAGCCCCAGCCTTAGGTGCAGGAAATGCTGTTGTTTTAAAACCAACCCCAGAAGCTCCACTTACTGCTTATAAATTGGCAAAACTATTTATATCATCAGAATATGCAATTGAGAATGCTTTAAGTGTGGTCTATGGTGATGTAGAGGTAGGTAGCACACTTGTAAAGAGTTCAATTCCTAGAGTGTTATCGTTTACAGGCTCTGTTCCAGTTGGACATATTATTACAAGAGAAGCAGGAATTAAAAAAGTTAGCCTTGAACTTGGTGGAAATGCAGCTACTTTTATTGACCAAAGTGCTGATATTTGCTACTCTGCAAAAAGATGTACCTTTGGAGCTTTTATTAATAGTGGGCAGGTTTGTATATCTCTTCAAAGAATTTTTGTTCATGAAGATATTTATAATAAATTTGCAGAGACTATAGCAAAAGAGAGTAGAGAGCTAAAGGTTGGTTCACCTTATGAAGAAGATACTTTTATGGGACCTCTTATAGATAAAGAGTCTCTAAATCGTGCAAAAAGTTGGGTAGAGAGTGCAAAAAGTGAGGGTGCTAAAGTTATAGCTGGAGGAGAAGAGATAGATGGAAGTTTTGCCCCTACTATTATGGCTAACGTTACTGATAGTATGAATATTATATGTGAAGAGGTTTTTGCTCCTATTGTTAGTTTAATAAAAGTTAAATCTTATGATGAAGCAATAGTTAAAATGAATGACTCTCCTTATGGCTTACAGTTTTCTATATTTACAAATGATTTAAAAATAACACAACAATTTATAGATGATGCCCAGTGTGGAGGGGTTGTTATTAATGATATTCCAACACTTAGATTTGATGTTCAACCTTATGGTGGAAGTAAACTATCTGGAATTGGTAGAGAGGGTCCAAAGTGGGCATTAGAGGAGTTTACAGAGATTAAAAGTGTTGTAATTTGCGAGTAGTTTTTCACTTTTTTATAACAAAGTTATGTTATACTTTAAGCCAAAATTAATAAAAGAGAGATTTAGATGAACTATATGTTTCAGTTAGGGTTCTTAGGTACAAAAGCCCCTTTTTTTATGGATATTACTATAATATTTATGGTAATTTTACCATTTTTGGTGGCTTTTGCTATTTGGTTAGCAATAAAGGAGTTTCACTCAATTCATGTTAAAATGCAAATTACACTATTTTTAATAACACTTGCACTCTTTATATATTCTATATATAATATATATTTCGTTGTAGGATTTAATAATTATATTCAAAATAGCTCAATAAATAGTACTCTACTCTTCTATTTTTCTATATTTTATATAGTAATTGAGTCAGTTACTATAATTATGTGGTATTATACAATAAGATTTGCAATAGCAGATAGCCAAAGAAGAGCATTACCAGGGTTATATAGTACAAGTCATAGAAAATCAGGAAGAGTATCTGCTTTTTTAATAATCTTAACATCTATAATATATATCTCTCTATACTTAACGCTCTTTATTATTTAAAAAAGGATTTATTTATGTTAGAGATTGGTGATAGTATCCCAAATTTTTGTCTTCCAAATCAAGATGAAGAGGAGATATGTTTTAGAGATATAAAGGGTAGATGGATAGTTTTATATTTCTATCCAAAAGATAATACACCAGGTTGCACAATAGAAGCGTGTGATTTTACAGAAGCTATGCCAGATTTTAGAGAACTTGGTGCTATAGTATTAGGTGTAAGTCCAGATAGTCCAAGAAAACATAGAAACTTTATAGCAAAAAAAGATTTAAAAATAACACTTCTTGCAGATGAGTCAAAAGAGTTATGTAAAATATTTGGTGTATGGCAACTTAAAAAGAATTTTGGAAAAGAGTATATGGGAGTTGTAAGAAGCACATTTTTAATATCTCCTGATGGTAAAATAGCTTTTAAATGGAAAAAGGTTAGAGTAAAAGGGCATGTAGAGGCTGTAAAAGAGAAGCTTCTTCAGTTAACCAATGCTTCATCTTAATTGTAAAGATAGGCTAATGGAGGGTAAAAATCTATTAGCCTTTTCAGCAGGAGTTGACTCTTCGGCACTATTTTTCTTACTTTTAAAAAATAAAATCAAATTTGATATTGTACTTGTAAACTATGGTATTAGAAAGCAAAGTATAGAAGAGGAGAGATATGCTCAATATCTTGCAAAAGAGCATAATCTAAAAGCCCATATCACAAAAGCTCCAAAATTTAGTACCAATTTTGAAAAAAATGCTAGAGATTTTAGATATAGTTTTTTTAAAAATTTAATAGATAAATATAACTACACCAATCTAATAACAGCCCACCAATTAAATGACCAATTAGAGTGGTTTTTAATGCGTTTGGTTAAAGGTGCTGGAGTCAATGAACTTTTAGGATTAGAAGAGATTTCAGAAAGAGAGAACTATACTCTAATTCGTCCTATATTAAACTATTCAAAAGATGAACTATTGGAGTTTTTAGAAAAAAATAGCTATAGATATTTTATAGATAGTAGTAATAGTAATGAGAAATATGAGAGAAACTATTTTAGAAAAGAGTTTTCAAATCAACTTATAGATAAATATAAAAGTGGAATAGAGAGAAGTTTTAAATATTTAAAAGAGGATAGGGATATTTTAATAAGTGGATATAGAGAGATTTTTTCATATAAAGAACTCTATATAATAAAAATAGAAAATAGCTCTATAAAAATAAGAGTAGTAGATAAATATCTAAAAAAACTAGGTTATCTTTTATCATCAGCCCAAAGAGAAGAGATTAAATATAATAACTCAATAGTATTTGGTGGTAAATGGAGTATTGAATTAAATAGCAGTCTGCTTTTTATCTCTCCTTATATTAAAATAGTTATGCCAAAAAAATATAAAGAGGCGTGTAGAGTATCTAAAATACCCCCTAAAATTAGAGGATACTGTTATAGGCAAAGTATAAATCCTAATATCATTAAAATTATATTTTAAAGAAGAATTATCTTTTAGGAATAATCTTTTTAGAAATCATTAAAATAAGACCTATACTAATACAAGAAGCTACAATTTGTGAACCACCATAACTTAGAAATGGTACAGCAATACCTTTAATTGGTGTAATTCCAGATATACCAAAACTATTAATTAAAAATGATAGTGCTAAAAGCAGGGCAACACCTACACAAAATAGATAGTATATGGGATTTTCCACTCTAGCAGCTATTTTAAATATTCGAAATATTATAAATAATATAGTTAAAACTACTACTAATATGGATATAAAACCTAACTCCTCTATCATTCCAGATAGTACAAAATCTGTGTGAACCTCTGATAGAAATCCTAGTTTATATTGACCATTTCCTAAACCTTGACCCCAAAAGCCACCATGATTTATAGCATCTAGTGAATTACTAATTTGATATGTTTCTAATCTATTTGCTGAATTATCAAAAGATAAAAACCACTCTTTTATTCTTTTTACTCTGTGTGGTTGTGTAATAATTAGCAAACTAAGCCCCATTAATCCTATACCTAGAAGTATTGAAAAGAAACGAAAACTACTTCCTACTAGTACAAATAGAACTAGAAGTGTTATAGATATTACTATTGTTTGTCCTAAATCTTTTTGAAAAACTGCTATAAGTAGAGTTGATAAAAATAGTATAAATAGATATGGCACAAAAATGCTTATTTCATCTTTAAGCTCCATAGCTCCTCTTGGTAGTCTTGTACGAACAAGACTTAAAGAGATAAACATAATAAATCCTATTTTATAAAATTCAACAGGTGTAATAGAGATTGCTCCAAAATCTATCCATCTTTTAGCTCCACCTACACTTCTTACAAAACTTTCAGATAGTAGAGGCATTATTAATAAAATAGCTAAAAAAAATAGAAATAGAATAATCCCAATAGGTTTAAACCATACATCTGCATCTAATTTAGAAATTAGTACCATAAATCCAATACCAACTATTACAGCTATTAGTTGTCTTGTAAAAAAGTGTGTATCTGTAAAACCATGTTGAATTATAGTATAAGATGATAGTGAATAGCTCATTAGCAGACCGATTAATAGTAGAAGAGTGGTTGCTCCAAAGAGTGGTTTGTCAATCATATTTTTTTATCTCTTTTTTTTGTTAGTTTATGATATTTTATCCAAAATTTTTAAAAAAAATAGTAAAATGGTATCTTTATATATAAGATAAATTTAAAGTTATAATATTTAATTAGTTAGGAAAATAATGGAAGAAGAGTATATAGATAATAAAATAATACAACATAGAAGTACTATCCTTTTGGGAATGTTTATATTAATTGCTCTTTTACTAATTGGATTTCTTATTACAATTATTAATACAATAAATAGTGATAGAGACACTTTTAATAAGTTTTCAACTATTAGAGATAGAGCTATTAGAGGTTCAATTATATCTGCTGATGGGTATTTTTTAAGTTATAGTCAAAAGCTATATAGAGCAGAGGTTAATACTAGAAGTATTGACCCTAAGAAAAAAGACCTTTTTATTAATCTATTTAGTATCTATAGTGGAATATCAAAATATAAAATAGAGCAAAAATTTCTAAATAGCAAAGGTAAATCTATAAAGGGGAGAATTGTTTTAAGTAGAGATATTGATGTAAGATTAGCAAGTGACCTAAAATCATTAGGAATTAAAATGAATAAGATGAAAGTCTTTAGACCTTTAAATAAAAATAGACCTCATCTAGTTTTAGGACTTGATATTATTGCCGATAATGAAAATAGATATTTTCCTCATAAAGATATTTTAACTCCAACTGTAGGTTATGTGCAGGTTAAAGAAAATAAAGGTTATAGGTCGCCTGTAGCTATAAAAGGATTAGAGAAATCTTATAATATGTATCTATCTTCAACTCAAGATGGTTTAATTAAAGGGAAAAGAGATGTTTTAGGTACTGTTATTAGAACAGGTCAAAGTAAAGCTATTAAACGAATTGATGGTATGGATTTACATTTAAATATTGCACTAGATTTTCAAAAAAGTGTTGAAAAAGTTCTTGATAAAATGAAAAAACAGATTGGTGCAGATGAGATTTTAGTAGCAGTTATGAATTCAAAAACAGGACAGATACTCTCACTTGCAACATCTGAAAGATTTAATCCAGAAAAAATCCATCAAAGAGATGTTAAATCATTAAATCCAAACTTTACAGAGTATCTTTATGAACCAGGTTCTGTTATAAAGCCTTTAACTCTATCTATTGCTTTAGAGAATAATAGAGTTGATTTATATAAAAAGATTAAATTGGGTGGAAAATATAGAGTTAATGATAAATATACTATTACAGATGATGGTTATTTTAAATCTTTAACACCTAGAGGAGTTATTATATATTCATCAAATATTGGTATATCTAAGATTGCATGGGAACTTTCAGGAAAAGAGCTTTATGATGGATTTAGAGCTTTTGGATTAGCACAAAGAAGTGGAATTGATTTATCAAAAGAGTTAAGAGGAAAAATAAAAGCTCCTTATCTTTTAGACTATCCAACATATAGTGCAAATAGTGCTTATGGATATGGTATGTATGTTAATTTTATTCAGTTAGTAAAAGCCTATAGTGCATTTAACAATGACGGTATTGCAGTAACTCCTAAAATAGTAGATTTCTTGTCTGATAGTAAAAATAGACAGTATGATACAGAGATTGAAGTACCATCTCTTAAGGCATGTTCAGCCAATACAGCACAATCTATTCATAATATTTTAGTTGATGTAGTAGAGAAAGGTACAGGAACAGCTGCTCAATATGATGGATTAGAGGTTGGAGGAAAAACAGGAACAGCACATATCACCCATAAAGGTAAATATGTGGATAAGTATCATAGTAGTTTTTACGGTTTTGTAAATGATAAATTAGGACATAAATATACTATAGGGGTACTTGCTATAAAGCCTAAAAAGGTATATTTTGCATCACAAACTTCAGCACCTGTATTTCATAATGTAGTTGAAGAGATGGTAAAATTTAACTATTTAGTACCAGATGAAAATATGGCTAAACTAGATTATAAAAGAAGAATAAATATGCGTAAAAGAAAACGGTCTGCTTATATTAGAAAAATAGAGCAATATAATAGAAGACATAGAGAGGCTAATATTAGTAAATAATTATGTAAATTAATATTTATTAAAGTTTTTTTATGTTAGAGTTAGTGTATGAGTTATATATTAAATCTAAAACAGGTAAAATTATCTCCAGATTTAGTTAAAAAACTATTTATAGTTTTTGCCATAACATCTATAATTATGGCTATTTTGCATTTTAGTAATAACTTTATTGCAGATAAAAAAGCTACTTCTTTAACATCTAAAATATCCACTCAAAACTCAATAACGGCTATTAGTAGTAATAAAAAAGATGGAGTAGTAAATGAGTATTATCCAAGTGGTGCTATTGAGTGGCAAAGTAGTTATAGAAATGGTTTAAAAAATGGTATTCAACGATGGTACAATACACATAATGTTTTAGAGTGGGAGTGTAACTATAAAGATAATAAAAAAGATGGTTTAGAGACTATCTATTATCCTAATGGAAAGTTAAGAAGAGAGACTCACTATAAAAAAGGAATGAAGCATGGTTGGGAGAGAGTCTATTTTAAAAATGAACAAATACAGATAGAGGTTCAATATTACAATAATATGTTACATGGTAGATATAGAAAGTATAATAGAGATGGAAAATTGATATTTAATCATCGGTATGAAAACAATAAAAGAGTAAAATAGGGTTTAAAAAATAAAAAAGGAATAAAATATGAGTCAACGAGATGATAAAATTGAAGCAATGATTGCAGAAGCAAAAAAATTAGGCTTAAATATTAGTGATGATTTAATTACAAAAGTGGTTATAGGATTAGGGCCATCTGTATATAAAAAGGCTAGTGAGTTAGTATCATGTAGTCAACCAAAAGAGTTAGAGACTGTTAGAGAGAGATTTTTAAAGAAAAAATTAGGGCTAACTAATAGTGATGAAGAGTTAGATAGTGCAATTAAAGAGGTGTGCGAAACACTTGGAACATCAAATAGAGCTAAAAAAAGAGTTCACTTCTATGCACTTTTAGCTATGAAATTTAATAAAGAGAGTGTTTATGACGCTTAATTTAATTCACCTCTTTTGAGGTGAATTTTAAAAGTTAACTAATCCCTTAAATGTATTAATTAACATACTTTTTTCTTTTATATTTGGTAGCTCTTTACCTATTTTAGTAGTAGTAATTACAGAACGACCTAAAATTCTTTTTTTCCCATTTTTTAATCTCGCCCCCCAATAGTTGTGCATAATAATAGGTTCACCATTTTTTTGTCCTAAATATATAGTAACATGACCAGGTACAACTAATAAAGAACGACAAGGTCTTCCATAGGCTAATATTGCATCCTCTTTTTCTTTTTCATTCATTCCTTTTAAAGAGATATATTCACCACTTTGTGCTTGTTGTTTTGAGTTTCTTGGAAGATATATTCCAAATGGTGAGAAAAAGTCTCTTGTAAGTGTAGAGCAGTCTCTAGTTTTTAGTTTTCCACCCCAACCATAGGGTTCTCCTACTAGTTGTTTCCCTATAAAAGAGATATTAAATTTATTAAACTTTATAGGCTTTTTAGCAATAATATTAATCTGTTGAGGTTTAAGTTTTTTAATATATGCGTATCCCTTTTCATCTCTTAAAGCTACAAAATATTTATTGGTTTCTGTATCCATAGGAAAGATAGTACCTAATTTAATTAAAGATATTTCTCTTCCATTATCTATAAGTTTTAAATTATCAGTTGTTGATACTGCATATCTTGGTGTTTGAAACTTTTGTTGGAACTCTAGGGTTACAAATGCTATATTTTCACTTTTTACCCAACCAAAAGCAAAAGCTGTTTTTATATATGCCCACTTTTTATCTTTTGAAAAATGAGATACTCTTATGGGTGTATTTACATAGACTGAACTATTTTGATTGTAATCAAATGGAAATCCCTCTCCTGTTTTACTTACAGTATAATAAAACTCCTCCTCTGTAGGATAGAGTTTTAAATTACTATGTTTTGTAATAACAGCTGGTCTATTTACACTCTCATATTCATCAAAATGTGAGTTTTTAATCTGATTTTTAAACCACTTTTTTGGTATTTTTTGCCCATATCTTCTATACATTTTTCTTTTAGCAAACATAAATTGCCAAGTTTTTTCACCCTCTTCCAATCCCATACTAGGCATACTCCATGGTTCAAAGAATTTTTCATTATATTTTCTATCATAATCTAACTGTTCATCAGGAGACATATATTCAGCTTGTTGGGCAAATTGTGTTGGGTCTTGTGGTATATCTATTGTATCCCTTACATCATTTGATGGCATATAATCTATATCACTCTTTTCTCTTTCACCTATTGTTAATATAGTCTCTGCTAAAAGTGAAGTTGATATTGTAGTTAATGCAGTAATGGCTAATATAAATTTTTTCATTCTATTTTCCTTTTATAATTAATTATTTTAATATCTTAATTATAATCAAAATTATAGGATTTGTATATAGAAAATATTAGTTTATAAAAAAAAATTTAAAAGAGTTAAACATATACTATTAAGAATAAATAGTTTATATTTTCGATATTATTTAAAATAAACTTTAAGGAGATTATATGTTAAAAAAAATATTAATGATAGGTACTTTTTTGGGCTTATTTAGTGGTTGTGTAGCTGTTGACCCACAAGGAAGAGGTTACTCTATTGCTATTCCAATGAGTGTTATAAATTCAACTCTTGCAGAAAAATTTCCTGTTGAGCGAAAATTAACCTATGGAATAGTAAGTGGAAATTTAAATATCTCAAATCCAAATGTATTAGGTAAAAGTGGTAGTGATAAGTTAGGAGTTGGAACTTCATTTAAATTTACAAACTTTCTTATTCCTAATGGAATATCTGGAACTATTAATTTAGCATCGGGTATTAGATATGATGCTAAGAGTCAAAATCTCTATCTTAAAAATCCAATGGTGGAGACAATTAAGTTTCAAAATCAGTCTCTTATGAAAAATCTTCCTAATGGAATTCAAAATGCTATAGGTTTATTGATTGCTGAAACTATTGCTAAAAAACCTATATATAATCTTAAAAAGAGAGGTTCTGTAGTATCTGGATTTATTAGAGGTATTGATGTTCGTAATGGACAGGTATATTTGACTTTTGGACTATAGATTGTGAATAATAAGCCTAAATATACTATTTTTAATAATGCCAAATATGCATTAGAGGGTTTGCTTCACGCTATAAAAAATGAGACATCTTTTAAAATAGAGTTAGCTTTTGCTACTCTATTTTTTCCTATTATCTATTTTATAGATTTTGAGCTTATATATAAACTCTCTCTTATTATTACATTTGTTCTAATTTTAATTGTTGAACTTATAAATTCATCTATTGAAAATGTAGTTGATTTAGTAACGAAAGAGAGAAACCCTTTAGCCAAATCGGCTAAAGATATTGGAGCTACAGCTGTGCTTTTTGCTGTTTTACTTCATATTTTATGTTGGATTATTATAGTTTTTAAGATTTACTATTAAAAAAGTATTTTTGAGCCTCTTCTTTTGTAGTAAAGGGAGATACCTTTAATATCTTATCTCCTACTGTTACAGAGTAGATATTATCTATTGAACTTTTTGCATAAGTTATAGCAAGTTTTGCACCTAACTCTTTATCTTTAGAGGAGGCATCTTTACTTATAACAGAGTAAGGTCCTGCTATTGGTAGAGTTATTTTTATATATTTACTACTATCTACTTTTTGAAGTCCTTCATTATCATCTTTATTTCTTCCAACTACAAGTTTTGCACCATCTGGTAGTCTAAAGTGTCGTCCAAATTTAAGTAAATCAATATCAGATACACTAAATTCATCATATTCTATAAATTCACGAATTCTACTAGAGTAGTGAGCTTCTGTAAGCAGACAACCACCTCCTGCTGATTCATACTCTTCCCAACCATACTTTTTAACTAAAGCTAACTGTCTCTCTCTACTTCTTCCTGAAATATCTAATAATTTTTCTCTATCTACCCAACCCTCTATTTCAGGTGTTGTTGGTTCTAAAAGTTTTGCTGATAGTGGTCTTAGTATTAGCTTTTCCTCTTTATCATCTGCTAGTGAACTTACCTGTTTTAAAGCATCGGCTCTTTGACTCATTGGTCTTTGCCCTATAACTTCACCTGTAACTATAAATGACGCATTAAGCTCTTTCATAATACCTTTTGCCACTTTAAACATATATCCATGACAATCTATACAAGGATTAAAGTTTTTTCCATATCCATATTTGGGGTCAAAAAGTATCTTTTGTAAATACTCCTCTCTTACATCAATAATTTTAAAGTCAGCTCCTACTAATTTAGCTCTTTTTTCTAATATATCTGTTATATCTTTTGTTCCACCAAAACCTGTTTTAATATAAACAGCTGTTACACTAACCCTTTGGTCAACTATAAGCTTAATAGCAATCATACTATCAAGTCCTCCACTAAATAAAGAAATTGCTCTCATTTTATACTCTATCTCCTTGTTTTAATTATGCTATTATAGCTACTTTTACAAAAGATATAAAATTAGTTTAAACAGAAATTAATTTAATTTATATACCAAAAATCAAATAATCCTCTTTTTATACCTACTTTTAAATGATTTTATCTTACTAACAATAGTTTTATATTACAATAAGTATTCACTTAATATTTATTTAATTTAAAGGATATAATATGTTTTATAAGGAAATACTAAAAAAATCTATCCAATATTATGATACTTTACTAATTTCAGCAGTTTTATCTATTGTAACTATGCCATCTCTTTGGTATTTATCAGGTGGTAACATCTCTTGGGTTATCTCTTGTACTGTACTTTGGGCTATAGGTATATTTACTATTTTTCAACCAGCTATTCGTTATATTTTTCCATATATTTTAACTCAACTAGGAATGATTGCACTTATTTTTATTGTAGCAACACTATCAATCTTTTTAAATACTATGCTTATTGTATCTTTTATATCAAATGAAGATATAGATACTATTATAAATATAGCTATTTTTAGTAGTGCTATTAATAATATATTTCTATTTGCATGGTTTTATATAATAGTAGCTATAACTTTACTTATGAATTTAGATTTTAATATGGATAAGATTTCTAATATATTTACAATATCATCTTTAGAGTATTTTATAGAGATGATATTTATCTTTATACTTCCTGTTGCTTTTCTGTTTTGGACAGATATTACTTATAGCTTTAGAGTTTTTTTAGGAGTTATATCGGTATCTATTGGACTTAGTATATTTATTCAAAAAATAGTAGTAGAGAGTATATTACAAAGAGTACTTGCTACTATTGTTTATATTGTAGTTATTTTTATTATTAATACTACTATTATAAATAGTTTTGGAATAGATAGAATTCCTGCAACTGGCATAAAAGCTAGAATAGGTAAAGATAAGATACTTTTAAATATGGAGGCTAAAAATATTGAAAATCCACTATTTCAACTAAGTAATAATCTACAAAATGGTAAAACAAGTGTCTATAAGATAGTAGCATCTATTCCTCTTATTGGTTTAAATTTAGGCTATAAGATTGCCACAATTCCAAGTAGAGAGTTTACTATAAAAACAACAAATGCTCAATATACTGTATATGATGAGTATAACCACAAGGAGCTTTTAAAATTGGATAAAATATCTAAATAGAGAGTTCTTCATAAGGCTTTGCTTTATCAAAGTAGTAGCCTTGCCCATACTCAATACCAAAACCTTTTAAAATCTCCAATATCTCTTTGTTTTCAACAAACTCTGCAATAATTTTTATGCCATTTTGTTTACAAAAGAGTGATAGTGATGCTATAAGTGAGTGTGCTTTTTTATCTTTATATATATTTTTTATAATAGAACCATCAATTTTTAAGTAATCTATAGATAGATTTAAAAGATGACTTAAATTTGAGTACCCCGAGCCGTAATCATCTATACATATTTTATATCCAAATAGTTTAAGTTTCTGTATAGCATTTTCAACCTCAATATAGTCAACATGTTTAGTCTCTAAAATCTCTATTAACATTCTATATGCTATATCAGAGTTTTTTATAAGAATATTAGTTATTGCATCATTTAATAAATCATCGGAACTTAAATTTATGCTGACAGTAAAATTACTATTTTCTCTTAACTTTTTAACATTATATTCTATTATTTTCATACTAATTCTACTATAGAAATAGCTATCTTCAAGTTCAGGTAAAATCTCATCAGGATATATAATCTTATCTCCATCTTTAAGTCTTAAAAGTGCCTCATAGTGATGATATTTAGAGTTTTCAAGAATAACAATAGGTTGATAAAAACATACTAATTTATCTGTCTCTATCATATCTTTTAACTTCTCTCTATATAGTATTTTACTTTTTGATATATCAAAATATGATATAGTGTTTCTTCCATTATGTTTACTCTCATATAGTGCAGAGTCTGCTTTATGTATGGCATCTTGAAGAGATGATGAGGTCTCCGTTTGAATAAATCCACCAATAGAGATAGTTATTTTAATAATATCATCTTTAATTCTTATATTTAAACTCTCAACCAATTTACGAATATTTTGCATTTTTTCCCTAAAACTTCTCATATCTTTACCATTTTTTGATATAAATAGTAAAAACTCTTCTCCTCCATACTGCACAAAAATATCATCTTTATCTAACATAGTAGAGATTTTTTTTATTATTGAGTTTAGAACTTTATCTCCAATATTTTGTCCATATATATCATTAATTCTTTTAAAAAAATCTATATCAGCTAGTGCTATATAGTAGTTAGAAAAGTTTATTTTTTCATAATTATCTGTTAAATAACTCCTATAGAAAGTTCCAGTTTTTGGGTTTATATACATACGATGTTTTATATAAGCACTTCTAATAAAATATCCTATAAATACTGTTAATAAAATAACTACTATAATAAGAAATATCATAATAATTTTTACACTTAAACTAAGTAGTGAAAAGAGAGAGTTATATGTTCTTTGAGTATAATCAATAACTAAAAATGAGGTTTTTTTTTCTTTTATAACAATTGGTTTAATAAGTGTAAAACCCAAATTTCTTATATTTCTTTGAATATAAACTTGTTTTGTTTCACTCTTTTTAGCTCTATTAAATGAGTTGGTATCTATATCTTCTAATATAAATGGAGTAATATTTGTATTTTTATTATCATCACTATCTAAAAGAATAAAATATCTATTATCATAAGGAAAAAGAAGATAGATAGATGATATATTTCTATTTTTAAACTCTTTTAAATACTCTTCATTTTTTTTTCGTAAATTAATATTTTTAATATTTTTTTTTAAAAAGTTTGGATTATTATTAACTATTTTTTCAATAAGTTTGTCAGAAGCTGCATCTATTCCATCAATAGATTGACTAAGCAAGGTTACTCTTAATCTATTTTCATAATTAGGGATATTTTTGTATAGATATATAAATAGACAACAAATAACGATATATACTACTATACTATAGTAATAAAATCTATTAATATTGGAGAAAATAAATCTACTATACAAAATATCACCCTTATTTTTGACTATAAGGGCTATTTTAACATAAAATAGTGCATTATTGTGAATATGCAATACACAATTCTACTTAAAGTAAGCTTAAAATATAAATTATCATTTTAGTTTAAGAAACAAAGTTCCTTTAAATAACACTCTTTTATAATATATTTTTTATATTTGTTAGATAGTTTTAAACCTTTTGCTTTTAATCTCTCGTCCACAAACATTATTTGTGTTCTACCTTTTTTCATATAGATAGCACCTATACTTTTTTGATTTTTTTTAAGATTACTATAACTATCTACAATAACCATTTTTTTTGTATTTTTATTTTTTGGAAATAGTAGAATATCGGCACTTTTTACAGATTTAGACTTTGGAACTTTTAATTTTGTTAAAAAACTTTTATTTGTCGTATAGTATGAGGGAGATTTATTGTTTAGTTTAATAGCAGATAAAACGCTATTTACTCTTTCTATATTTAAATCAGCAAATGATAATAGTGGGAGAAGTAATAATAAATATATTTTTTGTTTTTTCATTATATACCCTTTTTAAAATCATACAATAAAACATCATAAAACGATATAAAATAAAAAAACTAATATTTTTATTTAATCATAATATATCATGTAAACTGTTAGCCTCTAACATCCATTTATGTAACTCTTCCCAATTTTCATCTTCTATCATCTTTTTGCATAGCATCATTTCACTATTAAATATCTCTATAGATTCTAATAGATTTTCTCTATTTTGTCTAAAAATATCTTCCCACATATTAGGAGAACTTTTAGCAATTCGACTCATACTCTTAAATCCACCACCAGCTAGTGCTATAATATTTCCTGCATCTTCCTGTTTCATTACAGAGTTTGCTATGGCAAAACTTACAGCATGGGGCATGTGAGATATAAACGCAGCGTGTCTATCATGTTCTTCTGCACCCATAAACACAACTTTTGCCTCTATATCTTCAAAAAGAGATATTGCTACTCCTCTTTGTAACTCTCCACTCTTATCTTTATCACAAAACACCATTACTTTATCTTTATATAGATTAGTAATTGCAGCAGTTGGGCCAAATTTTTCAGTTCCTGTCATTGGGTGTGCAGTTACTACCTGTTCTCTTATCTCTTTTGGAATAGATTTTGAAATTTTAGATTTACTACTACCAAAATCTATAATAGTACAACTATTAGGGGTATCTTTTAATCTTTTTATTGTAGTTATAATTGCATCAACGGGGATTGTTAATATAATAACGGCACACTTTTTTATATCTTCAAAATCACTATATATCTCATCTACAAGATTAAGTTCTATTGCCTCTTTTTGATGAGTTTTATTGTGGTCGTAACCAATAATATGATATTTTTGAGGAAATTTTTTTAATGCTAATCCTAAAGAGCCACCCATTAAACCAAGACCGATAATTCCAATATTCATCTCTTCTCCCTTATTTATAACTAAATTATAGCACTTTTTTAGTGAAAAAAAGATACACTAATGATTATTTTATAACAAGATACACTTAAGGAACAATTAGCTTTATGAATAGAATTATACCATTATCAGTTACGCTAACTTCACTACTACTTTCACAACCTATTACTAAAATAGAATATAAAGGTCTTTTTCACCTATCTAAAGATGTTGCATCAGAAATATCAGGTATTCATGTAGGAGATGAGTTTGATATAAATAAGATTGACCAAGCACTTAAAAACTTCTATAAGCAGGGCTATTTTTCAGATATATGGGTCTCAGTTACAGATAAGGGTGGATTAGTATATAATGTTAAAGAGAAATCAGTAATATCAAAATTAGAGATGAATGGATATAGTTCAGATGATGAACAAGAGGCTCTTTTTATTGAACTTGGACTTAAAAAGGGTGACCTTTATGATAAAGAGAAGATAGAAAGAGCTAAAAAGAGACTTATTAAAAAGATTGAAGCAGAGGGTTACTATGATACTGTAGTAGAAGTGACTCTAAAGCCCAAAAAAGATAGTGTAGCTCTTACCTTTGATGTTAATAAGGGTGAGAAGATATATATTAAAGATATTGATTTTGATGGTGCAAAAAAGATTGATACTGATGAACTTGAAGATGCCTTAGCCAATCAAGAAGAGGACGCATTAGGGTGGTTACCTGGTTTACACAATGGTGTAGCACATATTGACCAACTTGAATATGACTCTTTTAGAGCAAAAGATGTATATATGAAAAATGGTTATCTTGATGCTACTGTTGATGAACCTCTATTAAAAGTTGATAATGGTTCATATTTAGCCGATATTACATATCAAGTTCATGAGGGTGAGCAGTATCGAATTAATAGTGTTCATATAGATGGTCTTGTTAATGGTTTAGATGAGAGAGAACTATTAGATGAGTTAAATTTAATTAATGGTAAAGTATTTAATGTAGCTAAACTTAGAAAAGATATAGCCTTTATACAAGAAAAAGTAGCCAATTTAGGATATGCTTATGCAAAAGTAACTCCAAACTTTAAACAAAACAAGCAAAATCATACAGTTGATATTCAATTTTTAGTAAAAGCAGGAAATCAAGTTACTATTAATGATGTAATTATTTCAGGAAATTATGCAACAAAAGATAGAGTAATTAGAAGAGATATATATCTAGCCCCAGGTGACCTATTTAATTTAACAGATTTAAAAGATAGTAAAAGTGCATTAGGACGAAGAGGATACTTTGAAAAAATTGATATAGAACAACAAAGAGTAGATGCCAATCGTATGAACCTAATTGTAAAGGTTAAAGAGACAGCAACAGGAAGTATTCAAGCTGGTGGTGGATATGGTTCATATCAACACTTTATGTTAAATGCAGCGTTATCAGATAGAAATATATTTGGTTCAGGAATTAGCTCTAGTCTTAGTTTTGACCTATCTAAAGTATCTAGTAACTACTCATTTTCAATTAATAATCCAAGAGTATTTGATAGTGAATATAGTTTAGGAACAAATATCTATAAAAATAAGTATGATTTTCCAACTTATGAACATGATACATTTGGAATTGGAACAAATGTTGGAAAACAGTTAAATAGAAATCTATATGGATATATAGGTTATAGTTATAGTGAAAATAAAATTGATACTAATGATACAACCACCTCTTTAGTTAGTAGTGTATTTAGTAATGAAGATTTAAGTTATGCTAAAAGTACATTTACAATAGGTCTATCTTATGATAGTACAGATGACTATTTTGTTCCAAGAAAAGGTATAATTTTAGGTGGAAGCGTAGGTTACTCTGGTGTTGGAGGAGATGAAGAGTTTTTAGCATATAGTGGAAGATTTGGAGCATATTATGGAATGGAAGATATTATTGATTATGATTTAATCTTTAGATATAAAGTAAGAGCAAATATGTTACAAGATGAGGGGCATATCTCTGGACCTGAAAAACTCTTTTTAGGAGGAGTATCTAGTGTAAGAGGGTATCAACCATATACTATTGCACCATCTGATTATGGAGTAAATGAAAATGGAGATACTACAAGAACTATTAAAGGTGGAAAAAAGAGTTTAGTTAATACTCTTGAGGCTAGTATTCCACTATCTGTTTCAGCTAAAATGCGTTTAGCCTTTTTTGTTGATTATGGTATGATTGGAGAAAATAGTTTTGATGAGATTAGAAGGTCTGGTTATGGTGTATCTATAGAGTGGTATTCACCAATGGGACCTATAAACTTAGTATTTGGACGGGCTAGAAATGCTGGTCTATTAGAGAGAACTTCTGCATTTGAATTTACTATGGGTAGAAAATTTTAATAAACTTATATTTTATATAAAAAATGCTACTTTTGTAGCATTTTCTCACTATTTCTCTATGATAAAATTTCATTAAATTTAGTCATAATGACTAAATAAATTTAATGAAAAAGGATAAAATATGAGAAAAACAGTACTATCGGTAATAGTATCATCTTTAATATTTACAAATATAGCAATGGCAGATAACAATAAAACTCTAACAAGTCAAGAGGTTAGTGATAAAGCCACAAAAGTAGAAACTGAAAGAGTAAAAAATAGTCAAGTAAAACTTGTTCAAGAGGCTTTAAACTCATTAAAACTATCTGCAAAAGCACTTAGTGATTTAAATAAAAATAAGACAGATGAGGCAAAAAAAGATATAGAGTTAGCTTTAGGTAAATTAGAAGCTATTCTTTCTGCAAAAGATACTCCTAAACTTCTTCCTATAGAAAATAGAATGGTGGTTAAAAATTTTATAGGAACAGCAAAAGATGTCGATATAGCAGTAGGTAAAGTTAAAAAACTATTAGATAGTGGAAAAGTACAAGATGCAAGAGTGTTACTATCTTCACTTCAAAGTGAGATTGATTTAACAGTAGTAAGCCTACCTCTCATATCATACCCAAATGCTCTAAAATTGGCTTCTAAATATCTAATAGAAGAGAAACCAGAAAAGGCAAAAAAAGTACTATCTTTAGCACTTAGTACATTTACTGAAGTAGAACAAGTTATTCCAATCCCAATTATTAATAGTGTAGAGTTAGTAGCTACTGCATCTCATATAGCAAAAGAGAACAGAGAACAGGCACTAAAACATCTTGAGTTTGCTAGTGATGAGTTAGATAAAGCAGAAAAATTAGGATATGTAAGTAGAAGTGCTACAACATATAAACAGCTACATGAGCTAATTAAAAATGTTGAAAAAGAGGTAAAAGGTCCAAATAAAGCTGAAAAAATATTTAAAGAACTTGGAGATAAGTTAAAAGAGTTTAAAGATAAAATCTTATCTTCTAATGAAAAAAATAGTACAAAATAGTAAAAAATAGGGGGATATTTGATGATTAGTATAATTAAAGCGTATCAAGAGCATAAAAGAGATATTGAAAAGTTTATTATAGATAATATAAATCATAATGGTATTACAGATTTAAATCATACCAATTTAGAGAGATTTTTTCAAACATTCAAGTCTCTTCAAACACTTTATGTTACAAATGAAAACTATCATCAAAATACTCCTAGTTTCTCACGAGACTATAAAGATATAGAGTATATTGGAACAAATAGAAGTTCTATCTTTAAAACAAAAAAGTTAAATGAAAATGGAGAGTATATTAGTTCTCCATATATCTGTTCAGTTACAGGAAAAACTATTATTACTATAATTAAAAAAATAGATAATAACTATCTTGTAATGGATTTTAATCTTATAGCACTATTAGAGGAGTTAGGTTATGTAACTCATGCTCTATTTTTTATAAAATCCAATAAATTTATATATGGACTTATTGGATATGGATTAACACTTTTATCATTTATATTAATCTTATACTCTTTTGTATCTTTTTTATTTTATGAGGGTACACTAATTGAAACAACATTTAAGTCTATAATATCTCTAACATTAGGACTTGCTGTATTTGATTTGGGAAAAAATCTACTTGAACATGAGGTAGTCTATAAAAATAATAGTCCTCATGAAAAGAGTGAAAGTAAAATGTTTATTAAGTTTTTAATATCCATCATTACAGCCCTATCAATAGAGGCACTAATGTTAGTATTAAAAATAAGTTTAACTAAAAACTATAGTGATATATTAAATGCTGTATATTTAATTGGTGGTGTATCATTAATGATTGCTACACTTTCACTATTTTATAAATTTACATCAAAAGAGAAATAACTATTCTATCCACTCTTTTACTCTATTTGATATTGATTTATCAAATAGATAAGCTATAAATAGACCACTATATAGTGCAGAATTTTGCTCTTTGAGTGGACTATTTTTAGATATAGCTCCATTTAAATTATAATATCTAATAAAACCACCAATCCAAACTTTTTTAAGTTTTTTAGAAAGCCCTATAGATGTTTTATATGCAATATATCCAGCCTCTGCTTTATACTCTTCTCTATCTTTAGTAACACTACTACTATCTACACCATATATATAATTATTAAATCTACTATTAGTCCAAACTCCACCTGTTTGAAACTGAAAAAGATACCCATTAGATTTATAATCTAATGCAATTTTAGGGTCAGATTTATATCCTCTATACTCTATATTTGTTTTAAAATCACTAGATATAATAGCACGAATTGGAAAATCTAACTTAATAGTTAATTTTTCTCTTTTATATAGACTATAAACTAAAGCTGGACCAATTTCACCAGATGGGTCAAGGTTTCTCATTCCTTCTCTACTTCCAGAACTAGTAACGGGTAAAGAACCATTTATACTAAGCCTTAAACTTAATCCGTCTATTGAAAACAGTTGCTGTTTTATACCATCTTGGTCAATATCTAATTTTTTACTATGATAATCTATAAAAGGAAAAGGTATTATCATACTATTTGAGTGGTTAGAACCTAAATAATCAGGATAGCTCATTTCTCCCACTCCTATTCCTAAATCTAATTCGGAGCTGTTTAGAGATGAGAAGAGTACTATTATTAAAATAAATTGCTTGTTCATAAATATTAAACTTTATTTTTATTTGTATAGTTATATATTCTCTTTATATAAAAATATCTATGAAGTATAATAAAATTCTCCTAATAAAGTCTATTTATGATAAAATCTTTTTAAAATATTAGGGAGATTTTATATAAATGAGGCTATTAATCAGATGAGATTATTAATATTAACAATTGTTTATGGCATTTTTTTTACTGCTTGTAGTATTAAAGAATATACTATGTTTCAAAATAATGACCCAACCCTAGAGAGACCAGTTGAACTAAATGTAACTTTTGAGAGTAGAATTTTACCTGATGATGTTTTAAGTATAGATGTTTATAATATGAACCAAAAGTCTAATATATTAAGAGACTCTAGTTTGTTAAATCAAGGAACAACGGATGCTGCACAAAATAAATATATTGTAGAGAGTGATGGAACAATATATTTACCTTTAATTAAAGAGATTTATGTTCAAGGTTTGACAGCACAAGAGTTAAGTAAAAAACTAACTAAAGCTTATGCTAAATATTTAAGAGAACCTTATGCAAAAGCTCAAATAACAAATCATAGAATTTATGTTTTTGGAGAGGTGGCTAAGCAGGGACTTATTCCAATTGCAGGAAATAGTATATCTGTTATAGAGGCTCTTTCTAAATCAGGTGGTTTAACAAATGATGCTGTTTTAGATAAAGTAAGAGTTATTAGTAAAATAAATGGAAAAAATATGTTAAGAACTTTAAATTTAAGAAAATTTAGTACACTTAATGTTGATAATCTAATGATAGGTAATAATAGTATAGTTTATGTAGAACCAAGAGCTTCAAAAGCATATAGATTAGCTATAGATAACTATCTTCCTATGATAAATGCAATAAGTAGTATATCTGGAACACTTCTAAATATTAATACTTTAAAAAGAAATAGTTTCTATTTTGGTACTGATGGTAGTAGTTCTTCTAATACACAACCATCTTATTTACAACAACTACCAACAACAGAGAAATAATGAAAGAGAATTGTATGAATGATAATTATCAAATAGAAGAAGATGAGATAGATTTAAGAGAGATTTTTAGAACTATAAAAAAAAATATATCAACTGTTATATTTATAGTAATTCTTTCTATCTCTTTAACAGTTGGATATATCTATTTTAGTAAAAATATATATAGCTCTAGTACTATAATATCTTTAGATAGTAAAGGTGGTGGGGGTTTAGGTATTGGAGCAATGCTTAGTCAAGTTGGATTTGGGGCTATGGGGCTAGGTGGTGGAAGTAGTGGGGCAGATATAGAAAAGGCTAAAGTTATTTTACTATCAAAAAAATTTCTAAAAACCACTCTTAATGATTTAAATATTAGCAGAGACTATTTTATTAAAAAAAATTTTAGAAAAGTTGAAATTAAAGAGTTTCAAAATTTTAAAATAGATATAGAGTATAAAGATAAAAATCTATATGGGGAGTTTTTTAAAATTACTCCTATAGATAGTAAAAGCTTTTTATTAGAGATAGAAAAAATTAATTATAGTAAAATCTATAGTTTTAATAAAAAGATAGATAATAGATACTTTAAATTAAATATTAAAAAAGTAGATGGTATTGACCCCTATGATATTAATAGTAGTGTAGGAAATATAATATCTAAAATAGTAGATAAAAATTTTAATTTGGAAGGTAAGTCTTATATTTTTAGAGATTTAAAAAAAGATGAGCAGATAGATAAATTAATAGATAATATAACTATAGAGGATAAAAAATCAAATATATTAGAGATTAAATATGAGGGAATTTTAGCAAAGAGAACTAAAGAGACTATATCTATTATAACTAAATCTTTTATAGATTTTCAATTAAAAGAGAAAATGAAGGAACTAGATAGAAATCTAGCTATTATAAATAATCAAATAAAAAATATCTCTTCAAATATGAATAAACAGATTAAAGATATAGAGAGATTTCAAGAAAAGAATAATATCTCTGTTAATATAAAAGGTGAAGATATTATTACAGATATTTATAGTAAGAAGCAGGAATTAGATACACTATCTTTACAAATTCAAGAGGTTAAAAATTTTATTAATAATATTAAAAATGGTATGGTTTTAAGTGTAGCATTAACAAGTGTAGGTATTGATACTATATCTATTCAAAAACTTATGGATAATTTTATATCTGTTGATGATGAAATTAGAGAACTTGAACTTCAACAGAGTAATATAGATAAATCAATAACATCAAATGAACAGATAGTATCTTTTATAGAGGATTTAAAAAGTAAAAAAAATCTATTAGAGACATTATTAACAGATTTTACAGAAGAGCATCCACAAGTTATAAAAGAGAAAATAGAAATAGAAAATCTAGTTAATAAAATAAATACAAATATCTCTATAAATTTAAAAAAGCTTAGAAAACAGAGAAATGTAATTAAATCAACTATTTTAAATAATATTTCTACAGTAGAGAATGGTTTATATAAAAAACTAAAACTTTTACAAAAAGATATAAATAAAAAAGAGAAGCTATTACACTCAATTCCTGCAAATAAAATAGCCTCAAATAAATTAAACAAAACATTTGCCTTTAATGAAAATATATATAGTGCATTATTAAATAAAAAAATAGATATAGAGATAGATAAATCTTCTCTAATAGCAAATACCAAAGTTTTAGAAGATGCCTATGTGGCAGAAAAACCAGATAAGCCAAAAGTGGGTCTTATTTTAGTAGTTAGTGCTGTTACAAGTTTTATTTTAGGTATATTTTTTATATTTTTCAGAGAGTTTTTAAATAATAAGATACGAAATATAGAAGATATTGAAGAGTTAACAGATACACCGATATATGGAACTTTACCTACTATATCAAATAAAAATCTATTTAAAGAGCAGATTAGAAATATTAAGACAAATATAAGATATTACTCATTAGATAATAGATGCAATAGAGTATTAGTTACATCTATGAAAGAGAGAGAGGGGAAAACAACAACAGCCTTAAATTTAGCAATAATCATAGCAGAGGCTGGAAAAGAGGTTTTACTTATTGATTTAAATTTTAAAAATCCTAAGCTACATAAAGAGTTAAATATAGATAATAAAATAGGTATAGTTGATTATCTATCATCAAATATAGATGAGTCTAAAACTATTAAACATATTGGTAAAAATTTTGATTTTATTCCAATAGGCTCTACTACTCTAAATGGTGCAGATTTTTTAATGGGAGATAGGTTTAAAGATTTAATGGAGAGTTTAGAGAGTAGATATGATTATATTATATTTGATAGTACAACACTCTCTTCACCAGAAACCAAAGTCCTATTTAAGTGGAGTGATACTATACTATTAGTGGTAATGATGAATTTATCAGAAAAAGAGCAGATAGCTACTTTCAATAAAATTAAAAGAGATAACCATCTAAAATCGGTTGGAATTGTAGCTAGTGGAAAGA
>JAMOOP010000106.1 GCA_027065385.1 Campylobacteraceae bacterium
AGGACTTTATGAAACATTAAGTGATTATGATAAAGCACTACCACTTTATAAAAAAGCTTTGGAAATAAGTGAAAAAGTATTAGGAGAAGAGCATCCAGATACTGCTACAAGCTATAATAATTTAGCAGAACTTTATAGAGTATTAAGCGATTATGATAAAGCACTACCACTTTATAAAAAAGCTTTAGAGATAAAAGAAAAAGTATTAGGAGAAGAGCATCCAGATACTGCTACAAGCTATAATAATTTAGCAGGACTTTATGAAACATTAAGCGATTATGATAAAGCACTTCCACTTTATAAAAAAGCTTTGGAGATTATGAAAAATAAGGTAGGACAAAGACATCCAAATACTCAGATAGCATATAAAAATTTAGCCAGTTTATATAAAGAACTTGATAAAAAAGAAAACATAGCTGAGCTTTTTGAGGATTTTTTGGATTATTGGATAGAACTTGATTTGCCTTATAAGATAGATATAGAGTTTTTAAAATATATATCAAGAAGTATATCGCTGTCTATAGAAGAGAAGGAGCAAATTTTAGAAAAATATGATGAGTTGAGTGATTTTCAAAAAAATGAGCTTATAAAGATATTTCAAGAAGAGAGAGAAAGGTTTATAAAAATAGCACCTGAAAATTTTAACCAACTCTTAGAACAATATAATGAGCATCTTAAAAAATGGAATGATATGGTAGAAAATCTAAAAAAATAGAAGATTTATATAAAAGTTTTATCAATATATAAAATAACTTTTGTATAATACACTATACAAAGGAAAGATATGTTAGATAGTTTGATAAACAATTTTTATAAAAAATATACCACCATATCACTAAAGTTTAAAAGATATATGCATACTACACTAGATATGGATGATAAACTTATAGGTATCATAGGAGCAAGAGGGGTAGGCAAAACTACATTTTTGCTTCAGTACCTAAAAGAGTTAAAGATACCATTTGAAAAAAAACTATATTTTAGTGCTGATCATTTTTTAGTAAGTAACTATTCACTTTATGAAATAGCACAAGAGTTTGAAAAAATAGGTGGGGAGGTTTTAGTAATAGATGAGATTCACAAATATCCAAATTTCACCCAAGAGTTAAAATCTATCTATGATAGTTTTGAGCTTAAAGTTATATTTAGTGGAAGTAGTGCAATTAGCTTAGAAAATGCAAAATATGATCTAAGCAGACGAGCTGTTTTATATAGAGTACAAGGACTTAGCTTTAGAGAGTTTATAGAGTATGAGACAAATATAAAATTTGATGCTATATCATTAAACGATATTTTAAATAATCATATAGAGTTATCTTTAAATATTGGCTCAAAGATAAAACCATTTGAGTATTTTAAAAAGTATTTAGAGTATGGGTATTATCCATTTTATAAACAAAACAAAAACTTATATAGCTCAAAACTAAATGAGATATTAAATACAGTTATTGAGAGTGATTTACCAATAGTGTTCAATATAGAACCAAGCAAGATATTTAAACTAAAAAAACTACTTTATATGCTATGTCTTAGTAAGCCTTATGAGTTAAATATCTCAAAACTATCACAAAAGATAGAGATAAATAGAACTACACTATATAACTATATGGCAT
>JAMOOP010000107.1 GCA_027065385.1 Campylobacteraceae bacterium
CACTGCTCTCTTTCTAACATCTTTACATGTAGAACCTTTAGAAAAGATTGGTAAACCTAATTTTTTTACTTCATCTGTATCTCTTGTAGCCCCACCAATTATAACTCCTGAAGCACCTGAACGAATAGCTAAACTTGCATTAAGTTCGCCAAAGTAAGCATATTCACTTAACTCATTTTCTACGATAATAATATCGTTATGAATAATAGTGTTATAAGAGTTTAAGGCTTTATAAATTCCTTTATAATCTTCACCATCTTTAATGGCTCTAAGTTTTAATGTCTTGGCTTTTCCAAATATTTTTCTATCTTGTAGATTAAGATTAAAATTTTGTAAAACACCATTTATTTTTAAGTCATCTAATATATCCGATAACATAGAGCTTGTTAAATGTGATTTGATACTATCAAGTAAATTTCTTTCTTTCTCTCTTTTCCCAACAGCAATAAGATTAGCTAATTCAAAATCATCAGGATAATTAACATCTATTGCCTCAAGTGGAGAGGCTTCTAAAAGATAAGGTTTATCTCCTATTCTTCTTTGAGTTTTTAAAGCAGCCTCTCTCTTTACAATATATAAACCCATAGTTTCTATAATAGTATCATCAAGATTAAAACTGTTTGGTATATTTTCTATATCGTAATTTGGTTCTTTAGAATTCCAAGTATATAGTTTTTCTTTTCTGATTAAAGTTGCAGAATCATAGTCACTATTTAAAAGAGAATACACCCCTTTTTTAATTGTTTCTATCTCTATAAAAGGACTTGTTCCTAAAATCTGAATATAAACATCAGCATCAACATGATTTACTTCATTTAAAAAAAGCTTATTTCCATCAGTTGCATTGGAAGCTAGATTAATATCTCTTTTTAATATTTTACAGTTTGTTTCAGATGCTAAGTCTATAATCTCATCTGATTCAGTATCAAGATACACTTCATCAATAAAATCACACTCCATAAGTTTCTCTAAAGTGTGTAAAAATAAAGCTTTACCATCTAGTAATTTTAAATTTTTACTCTCAACTCTAGAACTAGTACCTTTAGCAGGTAAAAATGCAACAACTTTCATATAATAGCCTCTATAATATTTTTATAAAAATAGCAAATATAGTACCAAGTAAATAGATATGCTAAAATAACAAATGATAAAAAATATAATCTTTGATTTTGATGGTGTTATTATAGATTCTCTACCCATAAAAGAGTTTGGATTTAGAGAGATTTTTAAAAAATATAATATAGATTTAGTTGATAAACTTATCGCCTACCATGACTTAAATGGTGGACTATCTAGATTTGTAAAAATAAAATATTTTTATAATCAACTCCTAGGACTAGAGGTTAGTGAAAAAAGAGTAAATAGCTATTCAGATGAATTTTCGATACTTATGAAATCAAGATTGTGCTCTAAAAATATATTAATAAAAGAGAGTGTGAATTTTGTAGAGAAATATCATAAAAAAATATTGATGTGTGTTGCTTCAGGAACCGAAGAAAAAGAGTTACAATATATAAGTGAAAAATTAGAATTAGATAGCTATTTTAACTCTATTTGTGGCTCTCCAAAAGCAAAAAAAGATGTTGTTTCAGAACTTTTAAATAAATATAAT
>JAMOOP010000108.1 GCA_027065385.1 Campylobacteraceae bacterium
TGTTCATAATTATTATACTCTATTTAGAAATTTTATGCTTCTGTTATACCATTTTTTGCTTTTATTTTTTCTTAGTAAATCCCTGTTTTTTGGTCTTTAGGAGGTCACGGAAGATGGGGGAGAGCCATAATATTTTGAAAATGGGGGTTGTTTTTGATGGTAAGAGGGTTTGGGTGAAGAGTGGATAATGACCGACTTAAATTACAAAATTTTCAATTTGATTTATATTTTAAGAGGAGATTATCCTCTCTATTTTTAAGATGCCTTTCTAACTTCTATTCTTCTAATAATCTCATCAGCCATCTTCTCTTGAATTCCCATATCTAAGTGGCTAAAGAAACCAACACAAGAACAGTTCATTTCACCTAAAACAAATGTATCATTTCCATTTTCATCTGTATCTAACATAAAATCCCCTGTCCAAATAATAGGTGTATTTTTAATTTTTCCTAATTTATCTGAAATTAGAGGAATAGCATCTACAAATTTATTAACAAGTTCTGGATACTCTTCTGGTTTATAGTAAGTATATTCAGCACCTGAAGCTATTGTTGCAGAAAAAGCATCTTTTTCTTGAACTGGTTTTTTATGAACAGCAAAGATTGGATTTTCTCCTACCATTAAGATACGAATTTCACCCTCTACAATTCTTGGCATAAATCTCATATCAACAAGCATACCATTATCACCCTCTATATATTGATGACAAAATTTCATAAATTTACCAAGAGAGCTATATTCAACATGGTTATCAACTGCCTCTGTGCATTTTACAACTGTATCCATTGGCAAAGTATCACCTGCTTCATACTCTCCTAATTTACTATCAACTATCTCAACTCTCCAAATACCTGAACCAGTTGAGCCTCTATTCTGTTTTAAAACTCTAGTTCCATAAGAGATACTTTTTGGGAAAGTTTTTTCAAACTCTTCTACCGTATAGTAAGAATAAGTATCATCTGGAACTAAATCTGTATCAGCAAGTTTTGCTAAAGCATCTTTTGCACCAAAACGCATCATAGTATTAGGGTGAGTCATAATAAGTACATCGCTATCGTGAAGTTGTCTTAGCATCTCAAATAGTTTGCCCTCACCATTTGGAAGATTACCTGGATTTATTCTAACAACTACAGCATCAGCATTATCATAGATATAGTTAAAAATCTCATCAATCCACTCATCACGGAAAAATATTACCTCTGATTCATAACCTTTAGCTTTAATTGCATTAACAATAGGCATAGTATCTCTTCTATGCCCATCAATCCACTTATCCGCTCCACCTTCAGCCTCTAGTACTATTACTCTTTTTTTCATTCTGTTTCCTCTTTTTTTATTACAAAAAGATTTTATCTAAAGAAAATGTAAAGAGAATGGAATGATTTAAAGTTTAAAAAATAGTTAACTAAAATTTAATTATCTACTCTACTAACTCATTAAAGATATAATAAAAAGCGTACGCGTACGCTCTCTTTTTTTTACTGATATCCATAGAGCCATATCTTTATAGCTATTTGCTCCTGATAACATTGCTAAAAGTGATAAATACATCACTTCTCCCATATTATATTTTGCTATCTTATATTTCCTATAGTCTGGTAACTCTCTAAATCTTTCTAATAATGTTTTCATAATTCTTTTGCCTATTATACTTAACTTTTATTTGATTTTGAATTACCGTGCGAAAATATTAAATTAGTAATATCACTAAAAAAAATATGATATAATATATAAAAAGGATTTATTATGTCTCTTTTTATTATTACAATTTTTATTATACCTTTTATTTTGGCTATTTTAGTTCTAAAAAAAAATGAGGCTATTGCTATTAAAAATAGAGTTGCTACAGAAAAAGAAGATGCTCATATAGATGAAGAGATGATAATTCATCAAGCACTAGAGAGAGCTGGTGCTTTACCTAGCCATCACCATAAAGAGGAACATCTTCACGAAGAAAATAGTAAAAAAATATCCAATTATAATCGTAATCTATTCTATTTATTAGGTTATTTAATAATAGTTGTAGAGATTTGGTATCTTTATCTGTTAATATCTAAACTAATTTAATCTTAGGAGTGTTATCTTATACACAATATGTTAATATTCTGTATCTAAAATATCCAAGGATAGTAAATGATTTTTATTGATGATGTAAGAGCTAGTGAAGTTATGGATAGTAGAGGAAACCCTACGGTTCAAGCAACAGTTAGTCTTAGTGATGGAACTGTTGCATCTGCTATTGTTCCAAGTGGAGCTAGTACTGGTAAAAGAGAGGCTTTAGAGCTTCGTGATGGTGGTAGCAGATATATGGGTAAAGGTGTATTAGAAGCATGTAGCAATGTTAATGATAAAATTGCTGATAGACTTGTTGGAATGTCACCTTTTAATCAAGCAGAGATTGATATAACTATGAAAGCACTTGATGGAACTGAAAACTATTCAGAACTTGGTGCAAATGCAGTTTTAGGTGTTTCTATGGCTGTAGCTCGTGCATCGGCTAATAGCCTTAAAATGCCACTATATAGATATTTGGGTGGAGCTAATGGTATAACTTTGCCTGTTCCAATGTTTAATATTATAAATGGTGGAGAACATGCAAATAACTCTGTTGATTTCCAAGAGTATATGGTTATGCCTGTTGGATTTAATACCTTTTCAGAGGGTCTTCAAGCAGTAGCCGAAACGTATCATAATCTTAAAAAGATTATAGACAGTATGGGAGAGAGTACAGCAGTAGGTGATGAGGGTGGATTTGCTCCAAATTTAAAGAGTAATGAAGAGCCAATTCAAGTAATTATGGAAGCTATAGAAAAGGCTGGATATAAAGCAGGTGAAGAGATAGCTATTGCTTTAGATGTAGCTGCATCTGAGATTATTAATGATGATGGATTATATGTTTTATCTTCTGAAAATAGAGAGTTAACAAGTTCAGAGTTAGTTGATTACTATAGCTCTTTATGTGAAAAGTACCCTATTGTATCTATTGAAGATGGATTAAGTGAAGATGATTGGGACGGTTGGAAAATTATGACTGAAAAGTTAGGTGATAAAATTCAGATAGTTGGAGATGACCTATTTGTCACTAATGTTAATATTTTAGCAGAAGGAATTGAAAAAGGGATTGCTAACTCAATCTTAATTAAACCAAACCAAATTGGAACTGTATCTGAAACTATGCAAACAGTTAGACTTGCTCAAAGAAGTGGATATACTTGTGTAATGAGTCACCGTTCAGGAGAGAGTGAAGATACATTTATTGCCGATTTTGCAGTAGCTCTAAATACAGGTCAAATTAAAACAGGTTCAACTGCAAGAAGTGATAGAATTGCTAAATATAACCGTCTTTTAAATATTGAAAGAGAGTTAGGTCAATTTGAATATTTAGGTTCATCAATCTTTGCCTAGAGATATATAATGTTTGCTAAAAAAATAGAAACTTTTATTAGAAAATTTGAAGAGCTTTCAGGATTATCTATAAAAGTATTTTTATTAACAGCTACAGTTGTTATTGCTCTAGGTATCTATATAGCAAACTTAGTCTATGGAGGAAATTCAATCCATAGACTAGAAAATCTTCAAAGAAAAAAAGAGTCAATTAAACAAGAGATAGAACATATAAAAGAAGAAAATGCTAGATTACACAAACAGTATCTTGAGTGGAGCGATGCTGAAAGATAATTTGTTAATATTAAATTAAGAAAAAATATTTAAAAACCTCACTAGTTTTATGTTTTTATGTTATACTATTGTTTCAAAAATTATATTAAGAGGATTTCAATATGAGAAAAATTTTATCTATTCTAACAACAACAGCTCTTTTAACTACTGCATCTATTGCTAATGAAAATACAGGGTGTGGTCTTGGTAGCCAAATAATATCTAATCAAGATTCAGTATTAATGCAAATTTTTGCAGCTACTACAAATGGAACTTCTGGTAACCAAACTTTTGGTATTACTTCAGGGACATCTGGTTGTGCAAAACCTGCTAAATTTGTATCGAATGATAGAGCAAATGAGTTTGTAGCAGGAAATATGGACGCATTGGCAAAAGATATATCAAATGGTCAAGGTGAAGCACTTACAACTCTTGCAACTCTTTTAAATGTATCAAATAAAGATGTTTTTGCATCAAAACTACAAGCAAACTTTGATAAAATCTATACATCTGAAAATGTATCATCAGCAGAAGTTATTGATAATATTGTATCTTTAGGATAATCTCTAAATATATGATAATTGCAGTCAAAAAAGCAGTTCAACTCTTTTTTGGACTGCTACTATTTCAAACCTCTCTTTTCTCTTCATCTTCTGTTTCTGAAAATATAATAGATAAACTTTCTCAAAATAAGCAATGGCATAGACTACTTCATTTTAAAAATGGAAAGAGTGAGATAGATGATAAAAAGTTCTTTTTTGCTAAAAATGGAAAAACAGACCCAAAAGCTGAACTTAAAGCATCTATTAAAGAGCTTATTTTAGATAAAAGTGATGATGAAAACTCTACTCTATGTCATTATCCTTCTCGTTCTACATGGATTTTAGAACAAATTCCAATACTTAAAAAAGAGATAAAAATACCTAAATGTAAAGCATTAAAAAAAGAGTTAAAGGATTTAGGAGCAAAATATGTAACTCTTATTTTAGCATCAGCTCATATTAACTCTCCTGCATCTGCATTTGGACATACTTTTTTAAGAATAGATAATAATCCTAATACCCCCCTACTCTCTTATGCTGTAAATTACGCTGCTCAAACTAGAGAAGATAATGGATTTATCTATGCCTATCAAGGACTTTTTGGAGGATATAAAGGGCGTTATTCTATTGAACCATACTATAAAAAATTAAAAGAGTATTCAGATTTGGAACAGCGTGATATTTGGGAATATACACTTAATTTAAACCAAGAGCAGATAGATAGAATGGTACTACATATTTTTGAAATACGCCACTTTTATGCTGATTATTTCTTTTTAAATGAAAACTGCTCTTATAACTTGCTTTGGCTTATTGAGATTGCTACACAAAAGAGTAATTTAGTAAATCAATTTAAATTTAAAGCTATTCCTATTGATACACTTCGTACGGTTATTAATAATGGTTTAGTTAAAAAAAGTATCTATCGTTCATCTAAAAGAAAAGAGATTTTAGCTATAAGTGAACCTATTAAAAACAATAAAAAAGCACTAGATTTTGCACAAAGTAGTGATTATAACTTTTCTAAAATAGAGAATATGACAAAAGAGGAAAAAATAGCATCATTAGAGTTAGCAACATCTCTTTTAAAAATAAAATATTCCAATAATAAAATATCTAAAAAGAAATATCTTCCAAAATTTTTAAAAATTCTTGGCACAAGAAGTAAATTGGGTAAAGTAGCTAAAAGAGAGATACCAACACCAAGCTCTCCAAAAGATGGTCATTTATCATCTAAAGCTAGTATAGCTTATATAACAGATAAAGCAGTTAAAGCCAAAGCAAAAATAGCATATCATGATATTTATGATAATGATAATGGATTTATATCAGGAGCATATATTAGCTTTTTTGATACAACTATAGAGTATAAAAATAGTGATATTTTTTTAGAAGAGATAGATTTTTTAGATATTAAATCTTATGCTATTCAAGATAGTATATTTAAACCTATATCATGGCAAGTAGCTCTAGGTGCAAAACGAATTTTTAATAATGAATTAAATAGTTATTTAACAGCAGGTGCAGGAGTTACATTGGGTAAAGATAACTTTTATGGATTTGCTACAATTACTCCTACTGTCTATTATAGAGAGACTACAAAAAGTAGTATATCTGGAAATATTGGTATATTTTATAATCCATCAAAATATTTAAAGTTTGGTATTAGCTCATCAAATGAGTGGTTTGAAAATAGTAAAGAGATAAAAAAGATAGAACCATTTATAACATATAGCTTTGATAAAAAATCGGCTATTAATATTAGATATGAGTATAAAGATATAGATAAAATAAAAGAGAATGATACAACTATATCTTGGTTTTGGTATTTTTAAATATTTTAACAAAAGTAGATTTTTTTTGTGCTAAATGTAGTTTTAAAGCTAATGCAGACTATAATGTTATTTTAAATATTCTTTGTAAGTGTTAATATTCGAAAATTAATTTAAATAGAGAGAAATAGTCTCTTATAATAAAATATTGTAGGTAAATATAATAATGCAACTTTTAAAATTTTTATTTGGTATTGTTTTAGTTCAACTAGTAACTGTTAGTTTAGTTCTCTTATCTCCAAATGACTTTACAACTGTAGGGGTTCTTCGTCTAACTATTCCATTGCTATTTATAGCTCTTATTATATCCTTTTGGTTTAGCTCAATGGCAAAACAGTATAGTAGTGATGCAATAAATAGAGTAAAAGATAGTTTTGCAATGGAGAGAGAAAAACTTAGAGTTAGTGCAGAAGAGGCGAAAAGGCGTGTAGAGAAAGAAGCACAAAAAAATATTATTAAAGAAGCCACCTCAACCCATGCAAAGGCTAACTTTAAAGTAGGTGTAGCATTTGCAGGAGTGTTGGGTGTTGGAGCTCTGTTTGTATTTGCTCAAATGGTAACTGTTGGACTACTAGCACTTAGTGCTACAGGTGGTGCTTTAGGTGGTTACTACTGGAGAGGAAAAAGATTAGAAGAGAAAAATAGATTAAAAGAGATTTCAGATAAATCTAATTTTAAAATTATAGATAGTGTAAAAAAACCTCCAAGATTAGAGCAGTAGATAGCTCTATCTTCTATTTTTTTTTGCATTAATTCTATCTTGTTCCTCTTTTTTCTCTTGAGCTTCCATTTTTACAATAGCTTTTAGATATTTATGTAACTGGTCATACTCTTTTCTTGTAAAGTATCTTGTTTTATTGGTTGGTAGATTATTTAACTCTATTCCACCAAAAGCTACTCTTTTAAGGTCTAATATTTTAGCACCAAAGTGACCAAAAAAACGACGAAGCTCTCTATTTTTACCCTCTGAAATAGTTACTCTAAGTTTAGTAAAATTAGAGCTTTTTCCTCTTATCTCATAACTTACAAATGGTTCAAACTCCATAGAGTGTATTTTACTCTTTTCATGTCCTCCAGCTCTTGCATCATCTAAAACTAAACCATCACGCATAGCCTCTTCCATTTCATAAGATAGTGGTTTATCTATTTTTAAATTATAGGTTCTATCCAACCCTGAACGCATCATAATATCAGCTACCTTTGGAGAGTCTGTCATAATTAACATACCTTCAGATGCGTAATCTAATCTTCCAATAGGTATAAAATGTCTAAATTTACCAGCTAATTTATGATAGATAGTAGTTCGTCCTCTATCATCTTTTTTTGTGACTAGAACTCCTTTTGGTTTATTATAAACTATCATAGTAAGTTCGGTTCTTCTCTTTATAGGAACACCTTTAACTGCTATATGGTCTTCATCTTTTACATCGTAACCAAAATCTGTCATTTTTTTCTTATTTACAGTAACTTCACCAGTCTCTATAAGTTTATCTGCATCACGGCGTGAATATTTACTATTGTGCGAGATATATTTGTTAAGTCTCATGGGATTTTTCTTTATATTAAATTAGTTAATGGGATTATAGCATAGATGATGTAAGAGATTAGATAAGTTTAGCACCCCAAAGAGTTGTGAGGTACTAATAAACTTTAATAAGTGCGATATTGATATTTTCTAATTTTTGTGGTTGGACATAAAATAACTTATCAATAATTTTCTCAATTAGTTTTTTCATGAATGATGCTCCTCTTTTAAATTGATATTTAAATTATAATATATATATTAATTATAATCAATAGCAAAATGCCTATTTTTTGGGAAATGTAAAAAAAATCCTATTTATTAATGTTTTTTTGTATGTAAATAAATAAGATTTAGTAGATAGTTAAAAAATAAAATATTTTTTAACTATATTCAACATTTGAAAGATGTTATATCTGATACAATACCTGTCGCTCTATCGACATGAAAGTGATGTTCACTATTTTCACCACCTTCTCCACTTATATCTTTGTATGCTGATTTTGAAAGGAGACGACCTATAATCCCTCCTATAAGTGCTGCTAGAATAATTGTAACTGCTATTATTAACGGTGTTATCTCAAACATATTAAATCCTGTTATTATATAATTTTGTATTAAACTGTTTTATTATAATATTATTTAACTAAAATATTCCTAATATTTTAACAAAAAACATCTATATATTATATAATTATTGTCTCTTTTGGTAGCAATTAGAAGAAAAAATTGATTAAAATAAACACTTTAATCAATTTTTTTGTAAAAAATAAAAATTATATTAATATTTCTTACTAATTAAAATTTTAGCCTGTTCTATCCACTGCTCTCTTGCTATGCGTCCAGGGAATGCAATAAGTTTATCTATCCTCATTACATCTTCTTTTGTCCAGTTAGCAATCTGTTTAAAACAGTAAATACCATTATCATTAAGTACCTTCTCTAACACTTTGCCTATACCTCTAATAAGTTGTAAGTTATCTTTTAACTCCATACAACCACTATTTATATGTAATGGGTGAGTTGATTTTTCAACCACATAACAATTATCTTCCTCTTCTACAGATTTAAACTTAAGAAAAAGAGAGACAATTACAACTATAGACAATATAGCAATTACGATGTAAATTGTATCAATTAACATAAATTCTCCTTTTTTCTATTATAATATTTTTAAAATTAAAATTCCTTAAAAATAGCTTATATTAGAGACTAAATCCTCTATTTTTAATAGGGATATACTGTTTTATACTAAAAACACTATAGGAGTAATAATTGGATACCTTCTTTTTGTTCTAATTATATGCTTTCTAATAACTCCTCTTAACTCATCTTGTATAATTTTAGTAGATGATAACTGTTCAGGTTTAGCATTAATTAAAAATGATTCTATAATATTTTCTATCTCATGACTAAATCTTTTTAACTCTTTATTTGGAACAAGCCCATGAGTTGTAACCATAGCATGACCAATAACCTTTTTTGTACTCTTATCAATCTGCATAGCAATATTTACAATACCATCTTCGGCTAGTTTTTGTCTATCATTAATAATCTCTGGTTTAATCTCTTTATTATTTTGATTATCTATATAACTTTTACCAGTTTTAACTGTTTTTACTTTTTTAACATATTTAGGAGTAATTTCAACTTGGTCACCATCACTCATAAGCAGAATATTTCTCTCATTAACTCCACAAGTTACAGCAGTTTTTGCATGTTTTGCTATATGGTTATACTCTCCATGAACTGGTAAAAAGAATTTAGGTTGAACAAGTCTTAATATAAGTTTCTGCTCCTCTTGTGCAGCATGACCTGATACATGAATATTCTCAAAATCTTTATATCTAACAGTAACTCCAGCCTTTACCAATTTATTCATTAAAGATGAAACTGACCCCTCATTTCCAGGTATTGCGTGAGCTGAAATAATAACTGTATCGGTTGGTTTTAGCTTAATATGTCTATGTTCATCTGTTGCCATTCTCGATAACGCTGCCATTGTCTCACCTTGTGAACCAGTAGTTACAACTAAAAGTTCACCATCTGCAAATCTATTTACTTCATGAGGCTCTATAAAGTGTCTCTCTTCAATATCTACAAAACCTAATTTTCTAGCTATTTCAATATTTCTCTCCATAGAACGACCAATTACACACACCTTTCTTCCTGCCTTTACTCCTCGCTCCATTGCTTGAAATATTCTATGAGTATTTGAAGAGAAAGTTGACATAATCACCCTACCCTCTGCTAATTCAAATAGTGTATCAAATGTTTTTCCTACAACAGATTCGCTTTTAGTAAATCCTGTATTATGTGAATTTGTACTATCTGAAAATAGACATAAAACACCCTTATTTCCATAATAGGCATATCGTTGTAAATCTGTTGTTTGATTATCTATTGGTGTGTGGTCAATTTTAAAATCAGCTGTATGAATAAGAGTTCCTGCTTTTGTCTCAATAGCCAAACCACAAGCATCAACTATTGAGTGGGTATTGTGTATCCACTCTACTTTAAAACTTCCAATCTCATAAATCTCTCTTTTTATTATGTAGTTAAAATATTTTGTGTCATCTTTTAATTTATGCTCATTAAACTTATTTTCTATCATAGCTAAAGCTAGAGGTGTACCATATATAGGAAATTTTAACTCTTTAAAAAGGTAAGGAACAGCTCCAATATGGTCTTCATGGGCATGTGTAATAATAATACCTTTTATTTTAGATTTAATTGCATGTAGATATGAGAAATCAGGCACTAAAATATCAACTCCATGCATAGTCTCATCAGGAAAACTCATTCCCACATCAATAATAATAGCACTCTCATCATCTTCAATAACAGCAATATTTCCACCAATCTCACCTAAACCTCCTAATGGAGTAAAACGGATTTTACTTTTATTAGATATATCTATCTGTTTCCAAGGGTTCATTCTTGCATCATTTGCAATATTATTTGCTTTTATAGCCTCTTTAATATCATTAGTAAGTGGTGCCATACTATTTTTTCTTTTTCCACCTCTATTACCACTAGATTTACTCTTTTTATTAGGATTTGGTTTTCTATTTTGTGGTCTAGCTTTTGGTTTAGGTCTATTCTCTACTTTAGAAGGAGTATTACTTTTAGCCACTTCGGTAGTTTTAGGCTTTGGTGTTCTATGAGGATTTCTTGACCTTTTTGGTCTATCAGGACGGTCTCGTCCTACTTTTGGTTGCTCTGTTATTACTTTTTTCTCTTCCATCTATATTATCCTTGTTTAATTCATTATATAAGTGATGATAAATAGATGTCTCAGTCTCATGAGGTCGAATATTTGGACTAATTTGTAGTTGTAAAAAGAGTGCTTCAATTTTATCTTTTGGATAGCAAGATAAGAGATTTTTAGATAATTTTTTTCTAGGTTGTTTAAATGCCACCTTTAAAAAATCTTCAAATCCCTTATTATCTTCACTCCTATCTTTTTTGATTAAAAGAATAGAAGAGGTAACTTTTGGTGGAGGAACAAAATTCTCTGCTCCAACATCAAAAAGTAGTTTGCCAGAACCCACGCTTTGAGTTAAAACTGATAATCCTGAAAAAGCCTTCTCTTTAACTTTTGCAGAAAACTTTTGAGCTACCTCTTTTTGAACCATTACCAAAATAGATTGGCAATTTTTATCTTTTAACGCTTTTAAAATAATATTGGTTGCAATATAGTAGGGTAGATTTGCCACCAAATGATACTCCTCATCTAAAAGCTCTCTTTCCCCCCAACATTCAAGAACATCACCACAATTTAGACTTAATACTCCTTGACGGATTGCTTTATTAAATCTATTTTGAAGATGCTCACATAATCTTTTATCAACCTCAAATGCTGTGACATTACGAACATTTATCAGTTCTTTGGTTAAATCACCTAAGCCAGGTCCAATCTCTGCAACTTTCCTATTATCATTGGGCATCGCTTGGATGATTTGTTTTATTATTCTCTCATTTTTTAAAAAGTTCTGACCAAATTTTTTGGTAGCAAACTCTGATAAATTTTTAATTTTGTCCATTTTACACAATTCTTACTTAAGATTTAGTTTATATATAGTGATATTCCCTATATTAACAATTTGGATATAATTTTACCATAAATTATAAATAGTTAATAGATATTATTAACTTATTATCTTCTTTTTATATTCAAATAGTTACAGTTATTAAAAAAAATGTATTTTTTCACTAATTAAATTGACTTATTTATTTTATTTATTTAAACTTAAAAATATTAATTTAATAGGAGGAGATAAATGAGAACAATTTCTTTATTGTTTTTAATAGTTGTATTTTTAAGTTTTAATGGTTGTGGAAAGAGTAGTAGTTCCAAAAATACTACATTATTAGGAGAAGGTATTGAAAATAATAATTCCAATGAAAACAATAACTCAAATAATAATTCCAATGAGAATAATAACTCAAATAATAGTGATTCTAATGGAAATAATGATTCAAATAATAGTGATTCCAATGGAAATAATGACTCAAATAATAATAATTCCAATGGAAATAATAACTCAAATAATAGTGATTCCAATGGAAATAATAACTCAAATAATAGTGATTCCAATGGAAATAATGACTCAAATAATAGCGATTCCAATGGAAATAATGACTCAAATAATAGTGATTCCAATGGAAATAATGACTCAAATAATGGTGATTCCAATGGGAATAATAACTCAAATAATAGTGATTCCAATGGAAATAATGACTCAAATAATAGTGATTCTAATAGAAATAATGACTCAAATAATAGTGATTCCAATGGAGATGATGACTCAAATAATAATAGCTCTAATACATCTAATTCCTCTACAAGTAATAATAGTAGCTCTTCTTCAAATACTACAACCAATGATAATACAGATACCAATATAGATGAAGATACTCAAATAGAGGGAGAAGCTATTGATGGTAGATTAATGGGTGCTGTAGCATACTTAGATTTAAATAGAAATGGTATTTTAGATAGTGGTGAACCATATGCGAAAACAAATAAAAATGGTAAATATAATTTTACTCTAACTTCTGCTCAGAAAAAGGCATCAAAAAGTGGTTATGCACCAATAATTATTACAGGAGGAATAGATACCGGAACTGCTAAAAGATTTAGAGGACGGATGAGAACACCCCTAAGTCTTAGACAACCAAAGAGAAAAGTATATACTACACCTGTTACTACAGTATTAGCTCATAAAATTGAAGAGACTATTACTATTAATAGACCATTTACAACAAATAGTGATTTTGATACTATTATTGACTCTTCTAAATCAAAAGTATCTAAAATTCTTGGATTAGATAGCAATGTTTTAGAAGAAGACCCTATTAAAGAAGCAGAAAAAGGAAATACAAAACTTCTTAAAGTTGCTTTACAAATTCAAAAATCTATAGAGTTATCTTTAGAAATTATTGATTTATCAAAGACTGGTGGAGAGGACAAGGCTTATACATTTCTTTATCAAACTTTTAGTTCTACTTTAACAAGTTATAATTCTTTCGTAAGTTTAGGGACTATTTTTGATACAATGATTAGTAGTAAATTAGATAGTAAAATTGATAAAACTAAATCAAAAAATTTTTTAAAAAAGCAAATTTCAACAATACTTAAAAATACATCAGATTTATTTATTACAAATAGTTTTAATATAACAAAATTATCTATTCAATTTCAACAAATATTGAATTTTGTTTCTATTGGTAATTTTTCATTTAATAATAATTTAATAATTAATATGTCTTTAGCTGACTATAAACTTATATATAATTCTAATATACTTTCTCAATATATAAATATAAGCAACTTAACAGCAACTCAAATAAACTCTTTTTTTAATGGTGGTTTAGCATCTATTGATATGCTAAATAGTGTAATAACTGATTTCACTACTTTTGTATCATCTATAAATATTCAGGGTATTAATATAAAAGATTTAATGAAAGAGAAGATTAGAACAGAAACAAAAAAAACTTTAGTTTGGAATACAGGATATTGTGCAAAAGTTTATGTAAAAAATAATGGATTATTACCTGTTAGTTGGAATATAGATATGAATATTTCAGGTAAAATATTTAATAGTTGGAATGTTAATATTCAAGATAAAAAAGAATTTATAGATACAAATCGTACAATATTTAAAGCTTCTGGAGAAAATTGGAATAAAATAGTTTATTCCTCAAGTGAAGTAAATTTTGGATATTGTGCCTTTCATGATGTAAAAAACGGGAAACCTCTTAAAGCAGATGAAACAAGTAATAAATTTGAAATCATTAAAGGTAAAAAGGTATCTTGGGATAGTGGATATTGCGAAGAAGTTAGAATTAAAAACAATGTAAGTGATGTAATAGATTGGACAATTTTAAATTTGGAATTAAATAATCCATCATATTATGGATATTATAAATCTTGGGGAATTAATTATGATAAAAGTGAAGTTGGTAAATTAAAAAATATTGAAAAAAGAGATGATAAAAGTTATCTTATACCTTATAGAAGTGATTACTTTACATATTGTGCTAGTAGTGAGCAAGATAATCCTTTTATAGTTGAATTAAATCAAAATACAATAGATAGTTGGAGTGGAAAAAGTACAGGAACTTGTAAAACTTCAATAATTAGAAATATTACAGCAAATCCAATTCACAATTGGGAATTATTAAAATATGGTATAACAGGTTATACTTTTCATACATGGAATTCTAAATTAATAGATAGTAGCGAACATCTTTTATCTATAAAGGGAGACTCTTCTAATTTAAATATTAATGGTTGGAGAAGTATTAAATTTGGATATTGTGCTACAAATGCAAAAATTCCTGTATCAGATACAGAGACATCTGTAGATAAAGATGCTGAGGTGAAATCTGCTAATTGTACTCTAATTAGAGTTATAAATAATAATGATTATGCAGTTAAATGGAAATATGAAATTACATCTGATACAGATATTGATTATACAATAAATGCCAATATAAATACTGGCTCTTCTAATAATTATATATTTAGTGGTATTAATTGGAATGAAATTCTAGCTCCTAGTCAAACAACTTCATTTCAATATTGTCATGGAAAAACACAATTAACCAAAATTAAAATAGGTAATGACACATCTTATATTAAATCAGATGGATATTTTGACCCTATCAAAAAACCTGTACTTAAAGCTAATAGCTTTGATGAGATTGATGATAAATTAGATAATTTTTATGATGTTTCAGTAGATATTAAAAATAGTAATTTAGTTGAAGATGGTACAAAAGATATAAATGTTGCAGTTATTATTAATAGATTTAATCCTGAATATGAAGATTATATTGATATTCAACTTTTAGCCATTGTACCTATTACTATCACTAAAAGAAATAATGATGTTGTTATAACAGCTAAAGCAGGTTCAAAAGTTACATTAATTGGAAGAAAAAGTAATGACGAATTCTTATCTTATAGTATAACAAATAGTTCAGAAAATGTTAAAACAACTACTACAGCTAGTGGAGTTAAAAGTTTTACAATTAAAGCTGGAACTATTTTAAATAAATTTACACAGGCTTCTAGTCATCCTGAGGTAAATCAATATATTAAAGATATTATTTTTAATAATCTTACAACTCCAAATGGTTATGATATTTATGTATTATTTAGTAATAATACTTTTGATGAAGATAGTCCTATTATGCTAGATAAAGTAGATGGAGGAAAAGATATATCATATCTTATGAGAATTCCTGTAAATAGTGAATTAGATAAAAAAGTTTCAGGAATTATGGGTACAGATTTAAAAGGTTATTGGGGAATGGTTGACTTAATAAAATAAATATTTTGACCTCTATTTTATAAACTCTCATTATATTTGAGATATAATCTCTTTAATGTTTAATTAAAAATATGAGGTCAAATTTGAAGAAAGCAATTATTACAGGAATTACAGGTCAAGATGGAGCTTATTTAGCAGAGCTACTTTTAAATAAAGGATATAAAGTTTATGGAACTTATAGAAGAAGTGCCTCTGTTAATTTTTGGAGAATAGAGGAGTTAGGAGTCGATAAACACCCAAATCTACATCTAATAGAGTATGATTTAACAGACCAATCAAATAGTATTAGAATGGTAGCAGATATAGAACCAGATGAGATATATAACCTAGCAGCTCAAAGTTTTGTAGGAGTTTCATTTGAACAACCTTTAGCTACTGCACATATTACAGGTCTTGGTGCTGTTCATCTATTAGAGGCTATCAGAATAGTAAATCCTAAAATAAAATTTTATCAAGCAAGTACATCTGAGATGTTTGGAGAGGTGCAAGAGATACCGCAAAAAGAGAGTACCCCCTTTTATCCAAAAAGTCCTTATGGTGTAGCAAAACTTTATGCTCACTGGATGGTAATTAACTATAGAGAGTCTTATAATATATTTGGTTGTAGTGGAATTTTGTTTAATCATGAGTCACCACTTAGAGGTAGAGAGTTTGTTACTAGAAAAATAACAGATAGTGTAGCTAAGATTAAATTAGGAAAGTTAGACTATTTAGAACTTGGAAATATGGACGCTAAAAGAGATTGGGGATTTGCTAAAGATTATGTAGAAGGTATGTATCTTATGCTTCAAGCCAAAACTCCTGATACCTTTGTTTTGGCAACTAATAGGACAGAGACTGTAAGAGATTTTGTGACTATGGCATTTAAAGCTATTAATATAGACTTGGAATTTAAAGGAAAAGGTGAAAATGAGATTGGAGTTGATATTAAAACAGAGAAAACTTTAGTTAAAGTTAATCCAAAATTCTATCGTCCTTGTGAGGTCGATTTACTTATTGGAAATCCACAAAAAGCAAAAGATAAACTAGGTTGGGAAGCAAAGACCACACTAGAAGATCTTTGTGCTATGATGGTAAAAGAGGATTTAAAAAGGAATAAGCTTGGATTTAGCTTCTAATAGAGTTTTAATATTTGGGATAAATAGCTTTACGGGAAAATATTTATCTTCTTATTTATCCTCTAAAGGTTACTCTATATTTGGAACAACTAAAGAGAGTTGTGATATTACTAATAAAGATGATATTACTAAAACTTTAAAAGAGATAAACCCAAACTATATTATAAACCTATCAGCTATTGCTTCACCTGCTCATGGTGATGTTTTAGAGTTTTATAGAGTAAATAGTATAGGTGCTATTAATATTTTAGAGGTTTTAATTGATTTAAATTTAAACCCTAAAAAAGTTATATTATCAAGTAGTGCCACAGTTTATGGAAATCAAGGTGTAGAGATTTTAGATGAGTCTTTATGTCCACACCCTGCAAACTACTATGGAACAAGTAAATACTCAATGGAGTCTATAGCTAAAAACTACTTTAATAGATTAAATATTATTATTACTCGTCCATTTAACTATACAGGGGTAGGACAAAATCAAAACTTTCTTATTCCAAAAATAGTAAATCACTTTAAAAAGAGAAAAGAGAGTATAGGTTTAGGTAATTTAGATGTAACTCGTGAATTTAATGATATTGGCTTTATTTGTGAGGTCTATAATAGACTTTTAAATAGTACTATTAAGAGTGAAACTATAAATATATGTTCAGGAAGGGGAGTTAAACTATTAGATATTATAGATATAATGAACTCAATTGCAGGATATAATATTAAAGTAGAGATAAATCCAGCTTTTGTAAGAAAAGATGAGATTAAATCCCTTACAGGCTCATCTAAAAAGCTATTTTCTCTAATTGGAGAGGTTAAACAAAAAGGGTTTAAAGAGACTCTAAAGGATATGTTTGAAGCCTAAAATACTAATTGATACAGTCTCACTTCTCTCTCCACTTACAGGTATTGGAAAATACAGTTATGAGGTATCTAATATTTTAAAAGAGAGTAAAGATATAGATATAGAGTACTTTTATGGATACTACTCAAATGAGTTAATTGAACCATCAACTCATAAAGGTGTAAAAAATCTAAAATCAGCTATTAACCAATTTCCATTTATTAAAAAGATAGCAAGAGAGATACTATTTATATCAAGCAGACTACTTGCTAAGAGATATGACCTATATTGGCAACCAAATTTTATTCCAAATCGTGGAGTAAAGGCTAAAAAGATAGTAACAACTATTCATGATTTCTCATTTTTTATACATAGAGATTTCCACCCTAAAGAGACACTAGAGTATTTTAATAATAATTTTTATAAAAATATATATAGAAGTGATTTAATAATTACAGGTTCAAATTTTACAAAGAAAGAGATATTAAAAAGAACTAATTTTAAATCAGAACAGATAAGAGTTATATATCATGGAGTTGACCATAATCTATTTAAACTATATAATAATATAGAGTTAGATTTTAGACTGCCACCAAAATTTATTCTGTCAGTTGGGAGTATAGAGCCTAGAAAAAATCTTTTAAATCTTTTAAAAGCATATAATCTTTTAGAAAAAGAGATAAAAGATGAGCATAAACTAATATTAGTTGGCTTTAAAGGTTGGGAAAATAGTGAAATTATAGAGCTTATTAATAAAAACAAAGAATATATAGAGTATTTAGGATTTATTAGTAATAAGGATTTAGCCAAAGTATATAATCTATCAACATGTTTTGTATATCCATCATTTTATGAGGGGTTTGGGCTACCTATCGCTGAAGCTATGGCTTGTGGTAGTGCTGTTATATCTTCTAATAGTTCATCTCTGCCTGAAGTTGGAGGGGAAGCTGTAATATACTGTAATCCTCACTCTGTAGAGGATATAAAAGAGAAGATAGAAAAAGTTTTATTAGATAAAAATTTAAGAGATAAGATAAGAGAAAAAGGCTTAAAACAGGCTAAAAAATTTAGTTGGGAAAAATCGACTAAAGAACATTTAGAGGTTTTTAAAGAGGTAATAAAAAATTGAAAGTAGCTATAGTTCATGATTGGCTTGTAGTAAATGCTGGAGCTGAAAAGGTTTTAAAATCTATTTTAGAAATTTATCCAAATAGTGATATATTTAGTTTGGTTGATTTTTTAGATAAAAAGAGTAGAGATGAGGTTTTAAATGGAAAATATGCTAAAACATCTTTTATTCAAAATTTACCCTTTGCTAAAACTCACTTTAGAAACTATCTTCCACTCTTTCCCAAAGCTATAGAGAGTTTTGATTTAAAAGATTATAATCTAATTATTAGCTCCTCTTGGGCTGTAGCTAAAGGTATTAAAAAAGATAAAAATCAACTACATATATCATACTGCCACACACCTATTAGATACGCTTGGGATTTATATAATGAATACACCTCAAATTTAAAAGAGCCAAAAAGATTTTTAGTTAAACAGACTCTAAAATATATAAGAGAGTGGGATTTAAAAAGTAGTAGTAGAGTAGATTTCTTTATAGCAAACTCTAAATTTGTTCAAAATAGAATAAAAAAAACTTATAATAGAGACTCAAAAGTAATATACCCTCCTGTAGATATACATAAATTTACTCTATATGAAAAAAAAGAGGATTTTTATTTAACTGCCTCTAGGCTTGTGCCATATAAAAAGACAAAACTTATAGTAGAAGCTTTTAATAAAATGCCAAATAGAAAATTGGTAGTTATTGGAGATGGAGAAGAGTTTAAGGCTATAGAAAAAATAGCCGAGTCAAATATAACTCTTCTAGGCTACCAAAAAGATAAAGTTTTAATAGATTATATGCAAAGAGCTAAAGCTTTTATCTATTCAGCTATCGAAGATTTTGGAATAGTTCCTATTGAAGCTACTGCTTGTGGTACTCCTGTTATTGCTTTAGATAAAGGTGGTACAAAAGAGACTATTATAGATAATCTAAATGGTATTCACTTTAAAGAACAGACTACAAAAGATATAATAGAAGCCGTAGAGAGGTTTGAAAAGTTAAGATTTGAGCCTCAAAAAGTCTCATCTACTGCTCAAAACTTCTCTATAATTAGATTTAAAAGAGAAATAAAAGAATATATTTCTATTCTACAATGACTCTAATCTTATCTATCTCTTTAATAAGTTTCTCTAAGTCATTTAGTTTTATCATATTTGCCCCATCACTTAAAGCAATGGTTGGGTCAAAATGTGTTTCAAAAAAGAACCCATCAACACCCACAGCACTAGCACCTCTTGCTAAGTATGGAACTAATGAACTATCTCCACCACTAACACTACCACCTGAAGCTGGTTGTTGAACAGAGTGTGTTGCATCAAATATAACAGGGGCAAACTCTCGCATAGTTTTTAATCCTCTCATATCAACAACTAAATTTCCATATCCAAAGCTAGAACCTCTCTCTGTTAGCCAAACACCATATTTTTTAGAATTTTCATAATTAACCTCTCCATCAAATCCTCTAGTTTTTAAAACTTTAGCTACAGAGTGTTCCATAGCTTGTGGAGCTAAAAATTGTCCCTTTTTAATATTGACTATGGCATTAGTTTTTGCAGACTCTACTAAAAGGTCAGTTTGACGAGATAGAAAAGCTGGTATTTGAAGAACATCTACAACCTCTGCTACGGCTTTTGGTTGAGTATAATCGTGAACATCAGTTAAGAGTTTATATCCAAACTGCTCTTTTACCTCTTGAAGCATCTTAAGCCCATTATCGAGACCTGGCCCTCTAAATGAGTCTAGGCTTGTTCTATTTGCTTTATCAAAACTAGCTTTAAAGTAAAAATCTTTAGTACAATCTTTGTAATATGGCATAAGTGCCTCTGCAATTTTCATAACATTATCACGACTCTCTAAGACACAAGGTCCTGCAATAAGTATCATTTTTTATCCTTAGATAGAGCTACTAATAGCCCTGAAGTAATGACAAGGATTATACCTAAAATTGTTAAAAAATCAGGAAAATCATCACCTAAAGCTACACCAATAAAAATAGCAAATACAATATTGGAGTAACTAATAGTTCCCACAATTCCAGCTTTTGTATATTCATAAGCTTTAGTCATCATAACTTGTGAAAATGTAGCACTAAGCCCCATCATGGTAAGATAAAACCAATCAATACCACTTGGCATAATAAACTTAGCAAACATAAAATCTAAAGCTTCAGGAGGATTAACAAAAGGGGAGAGTAACATAAGTAAGAGTGGAGCGATAGTTCCAACACCCATAAAACTCATAACAATAGCTCTTGTATCATAATACTCTCTAAGCTCTCGTATAGATGTATAGGCTAACGCAGCACCTAGTCCTGAAAATATTCCTAAAATATCGTACTTATTAAACTCTCCACCTTGAGGTTGTGCAATCATTACAATTCCAATAAAACCCAATATAATAGCTACTATTGACCAAAAATTAAGCTTCTCTTTTAGAAAAATATATGCAAAAATAGCCACAAAGATTGGAGATGTTTTATTATAGGTTACAACTTCAGCTAATGGCATATAGGCTATAATATAAAAGTATGCTAAAAGTGCTAAAAAGCCCATAGCCCCACGAAAAAGAAGTAAAAAAGGTCTTCCACCTATCTGTTTTAGTGGTGATTTATATATGGCAAATCCTACTAAAGCCACACCAAAAACATTTCTAAAAAATGTAACCTCAACTCCTGCAAACTTCTGACTAACAATTTTTGCAAATCCACCCATAAATGCAAAAGATAGAGACGCTAGAAGCATAAAAAGAACTCCTCTATCTATGCTTAAAATATATTTTTTCAAATATTACCTTTTATTTTTTGTGGAAGTTTAGCATATTTGGGTGTTATTCTACTTTTACAAAAATATCTTTTTTATATTAACTATCAAGCAACAGACACTTTAAAATTGCCATACGGATAAATACACCATTTTTAACCTGCTCTAATACTTTACATTTACTATCTTCTAACATTTCATCAGATATATCTATATTTCTCATAACGGGACCTGGGTGAAGAACCATTATATTTCTATCTCCTAATCTCTCTTTTGTTATACAATATTTTTTTGCATACTCATTATAATCTTCAAATATAGGAGCTTTATGTCTCTCTAATTGCGCACGAAGTGACATGATAATATCAACCTCATCAATAATATCTTCTAAGTTTTCATACTTTTCTAAATTATTATCTGGCATAAAAGGTTGAGGAGCTATAAGTATCACTCTTATTCCCATTCTTTTAAATAGTCTAATACCCGAACTTGCAACTCTTGAACTAACTATATCTCCTACTATTGCTATAGTTCTATTTTTAATATCATCTCCAAACTCCTCTACCATTGTAAAGTAGTCTAGCAGTGCTTGAGTTGGGTGGGCGTAATTTCCTGCTCCTGCATTTATTACAGAAGTTAACTCTTTATTGGCTAACTTTTTAGGAGTGTTATTATACTCATGTCTAATAATAACCCCATCAGGACCCATAGCACACAGATTTTCAAAAGTATCACTAAGAGTCTCTCCCTTTTTAGTTGAACTTTTAGATGGGTCAAGATGAACAACCATCGCTCCAAGTCTTTTAGCAGCTACCTCAAATGAGCTTCTAGTTCTTGTTGAGTTTTCAAAAAATAGTGTAATTAAAAGTTTATTTTTTAATAGAGCTGGTGGAAGCTGTTTTTTAAAACTTTTTGCATCTTTTATAATATTGGCTATCTGCTTATCGCTTAAATCATTGGTATCTATTAGATGTTGCATATATATAATCCCTTTGTAATAGTTTTGAGATTATAACAAATAGTTTTAAAGTTTTTTTATAAAACTATCTAAACTCCTATCTAAACTCCACCATGTATCAAAATAAGCATCATAAAATGGTTTAGTTACTACATTAAACTCCTCTCTATCTTGATACAAATTTACACACCAATCAAAATCTATCTCTCTACTCTTTAAAGCCTCTATACTTAGAAGTGTATCATTAATACAACCTAGTTTGGAAGGTGTTACTAAAAGAGTCTTAGCTTTTAACTCTTTTATTAAATCTATCATCATATAATCTCTTGTAATTGGAACAAATAACCCTCCAGCACCCTCTACAATTAATATATCACATAGTTTAGATAACTCTTCTATTTTTCTTTTTATATTCTCTATTTTTATCTCTTGATTTATATCGGCACAAAATGGAGCAGAAGGGAGCAAAAAAGTATAAGCTGTAATATCTTTTGGGCTTAAAGATTTAAAACTATTATTATATATTTGTACCTTATCTAATAACCTTTTTGCATCAATAGGAACACCTTTTACACCTGTCTCAATAGGTTTACAAACACCAACTCTAAGTTTATGTTCTGCAATGTTTTCAATTAGTTTTAAAGAGGCAAAAGTTTTGCCAATATCGGTATTTGTTGCTGTAACAAAAAGTAATTTCACAATTAATCTCCAATCTTTTTATAAATTTTTATAAAGGTAATTAAATATGATTGTAACATAAAATGAGCTATACTTATTTTTATATTACAATAGAGGATTAAGATTGCCAAAGATAGAAGAAGAGATACAATCATCACTAATGTTAGATGAGCCTACAAAGTATAAAGTGCTACTACATAATGATGATTACACAACAATGGATTTTGTAGTAGAGATTTTAATGGCCATCTTCCATAAAAACATACTTCAATCTGAACAAATTATGCTAACCATTCATAAATCTGGTAAAGCTGTTTGTGGTATATACACTTATGATATAGCTCAAACAAAAGTTTATCAAGTGAAAGAGTTAGCTAAAAGTAATGGGTTTCCACTTCTTGCAACACTAGAAGAGGCATAACAGTTAACAAAGGAAAAAGGATAAAAAATGATAAGTATAGAACTGAATAATGTATTTAGAGAGTCTGTTCGGTATGCTAAGGAGAATCGACATGAGTATCTCACACTTGAACATATCTTTTTATCTATATTAAAGAGTAAAGAGGGGATAGAGATATTATCAGCAGTTGGTGGTAATATTGAATATATGAAAGAGTTAACTAAAACCTATCTCCTTAGTAATGTGCCTGTATTAGAGCTAAATGAGGAGGGAGAAGTTGATGACCCCTATGAGACTGTAGCCTTATCTCATGTAATGAATGATATGATGATGCACATTAATAGTTCAGGACGAAATGAGGCAAAAATAGGCGATATGTTGGCTTCAATTTTTACTCAACACAAAAGCTATGCTTATCAAATAATGAGTGCAGAGGGAATAGATAGAGTTGATATTTTAGAGGTTATTTCACATCTTGATTTAATAGAAGATAAAAACAGTGAAGAGGCAGAAGAGAAAGAAGATGAGTATCCAAATCTTACAGCCTATACTTTAGAACTTGTATCTTTTGCTAAAAATGGGAAAATTGACCCTGTAGTAGGAAGAGAGAGTGAGATAGATAGAGTAATGCAGACTCTATGTAGAAGAAAGAAAAATAACCCTCTTTTAGTAGGAGAACCAGGTGTTGGAAAAACTGCTATAGCAGAAGGATTAGCTCTTAAAATTTCAGAGGGAGAAGTTCCTACTATTTTAAAAGATAGTAAGATTTTTGCTCTTGATTTAGGTTCAATGATTTCTGGAACAAAATATAGAGGAGATTTTGAAAAAAGATTAAAGGGTGTATTAAGTGAGCTTCAAAGTGTAGAGGACTCTATTTTGTTTATAGATGAAATTCACACTTTAGTAGGAGCAGGAGCTACAAGTGGTGGAAGTATGGACGCAGCTAACTTGCTTAAACCAGCTCTGGCTCGTGGAGATTTAAAATGTATTGGAGCTACAACTTATGCTGAATTTAGAAACCATTTAGATAAAGATAAAGCACTATCAAGACGATTTTCCAAAATAGATATTGATGAGCCTAGTATTGATGATACTATGAAGATTTTACAAGGAATTAAACATAAATATGAAGAGTATCACCAGATAAGTTTTTCAGATGAGGCATTAAGAAGTGCTGTGGATTTAAGTGTAAAGTATCTTCATGATAGATTTTTACCAGATAAGGCTATGGATATTATAGATGAGGTTGGCGCTCATTTTATGCTTAGAGATAAAAAAGATATAACTATTGAGAGTTTAGATATAGAACAGAGTGTCGCTAGAATGTTAAAACTTCCATCAACTATAGTATCAGCAGATAGCACAGCAAAATTAAAAGATTTAGCAAAAGAGATAAAGAAAAAAATCATAGGTCAAGATAAAGCAATTGAGACTATAGTACAATCTATTAAACGCTCTTATGCAGGTTTAAATCAAGAAAACCGTCCAATAGGTTCATTTCTATTTATAGGACCTACTGGTGTTGGAAAAACAGCTTTAAGTGAAGAGTTAGCAAAATCTATGGATATTCACTTTGAGAGAGTTGATATGAGTGAATATATGGAGAAACATGCACTTAGTCGTCTTATCGGTGCGCCACCGGGCTATGTGGGATATGAGCAGGGTGGACTTTTAACAGAGATGATAAAAAAGAACCCTCACACTGTTTTATTACTTGATGAGGTTGAAAAAGCTCACCCTGATATTATGAATATCTTACTTCAAGTAATGGACGGAGCAAAACTTACAGATAATAATGGAATGGTAAGTGATTTTAAAAATGTTATTTTGATAATGACCTCAAATTTAGGAACAAAAGAGGCATCTGTTATGGGATTTGCTAAAGATAGTAGCAGTAAATCAGATAAAGCTTTAAAAGATTTCTTCTCTCCTGAATTTAGAAATAGATTAAGCTCTGTTGTTGAATTTAACCATTTAAGCTTTGAAGTTATTGTTAAAATTGTAGATACAGAAATTAATAAGCTAAACGAGCAAATGAAAAGTAAAAATATAACTATAAAACTAAATCAAAAAGCTAAAGAGTATATAGCAAAAGAGGGTTATAGTGATACTTATGGAGCAAGAGAGATAGCTAGAGTAATAGATGAGAAGATAAAAGAGCCTCTTACAGATGAAATTTTATTTGGTAAGCTTAAAAATGGTGGTACAGTAAAAGTTAGCTATAAAAAGGAGAAGCTAGATTTTGTCTTCAATATATGATGATAACTATTTTATAACAGAAATAGGAATGCCTCATATCTTTCCAAATCCAAGAGAGGGGAGTGATGAGGGGCTTTTAGCTTATGGTGGAGACTTAAATCCTAATAGACTTTTAACTGCTTATAGAAATGGTATTTTTCCTTGGTTTAATAAAAATGACCCTATTCTTTGGTGGTCTCCAAACCCTAGACTTGTTCTATATCCTAATGAGTTTAAAGAGAGTAAATCATTAAGAAGAGTTATAAGAAACAAGGGTTATAAGGTTAGATTTGATACAAATTTCAGAGCTGTAATAGATTATTGTAGCAAAGTTCCACGAGAAGGACAAGATGGAACATGGCTAACAGATGAAATGAAAGAGGCTTATATAGAACTTTATAATATGGGATTTGCACACTCTATTGAGACATACTATAATGGAGAACTAGTTGGTGGTTTTTATGGTATATCTATGGGAAAAGCTTTTTTTGGAGAGTCTATGTTTGCTCTAATGCCTGATGCCTCTAAAGTAGCCTTAAGAGTATTAAGTAATATCTTTATTAAAAAATGTTATGATTTTATTGACTGTCAAGTGGAGACTCCTCACCTTATGAGTTTAGGTGCTAGATTAATAAGTCGTGATGAGTTTTTAGACCAATTAGAGGAGGCTTTGGGCAAACCTAGCGATTTAGGTTCTTGGTCAGAGTGGAGTAAGTATATAGAATAAAAGAGAGCGTTTATTATGTCAAATCAATTTTCATTATGGTTAGATTTTATAGAGAGAGATTATCTTAAAAATGAGTTTCAAAAACTTTTAGATGAGGGAGTTGTAACTGGTGCTACTTCTAATCCATCTATTTTTGCATCAGCAATTACAAACTCACCTGCATATAAAGAGCAGTTAAAGGAGTTAGAAGGAAAGAGTGCAAAAGAGAAGTATGAGGCTTTAGCTATTGAAGATATAAAAATGTGTGCAAAACTTCTTAGACCACTATATGATAGAAACCAAGATGGTTACATATCTATTGAGGTTGACCCATCACTATCTAACGATGCAAAAGGGACAATAAAAGAAGCTAAAAGACTTTTTAAAGCTATAGGTGAGCCTAATGTAATGATAAAAGTACCTGCAACACAAGCAGGATATGAGGCAATGACTGCCCTTATGGCTGATGGAATATCGGTAAATGCTACACTTATCTTTTCACCAAAACAGGCAAAACAGTGTTTTAGTGCAATGACAAAAGGAATAGCAAAGGGTGAAATTGATGGTAGTTGTAAAGTAGAGGGTGTTATATCTGTATTTGTTAGCCGTTTTGATAGGCTTTTAGATAGTGAGTTAGAAAGTTGTGGAATAACTCCATCTAAAACAGGAATTTATAACTCTGCAAAAATCTATAATATGATTGAGAGAAATGATATTCCAAATATTAGAACACTATTTGCAAGTACAAGTGTAAAAGGTAATACTCTTCCATCTGACTACTATGTAACAGAGCTTATAGCCCCACACTCAATTAATACTACACCACTAAATACAATTAGAGCCTATCTTGATACAAATAGTAATAAAGAGGTTTTACCAATAGAAGAGAGTATTTTAAATGGTTATTTTATAAACCTAGAAGATAATGGTTTTAGTATGGAGCAGATATATAAAGAGCTTTTAGATAATGGACTAAAAGCATTTGAAGAGTCATTTAACGATATGTTAGATAAGTTAAAATAAGAGTATGCTAGATTACTTTTTTCACAACTTCAATAAAAATAGTTTTAGATTAATAATGACTATTTTAGTAAAAGATGAAGCTGATATTATAGAGGCGAATATTAGAACTCACGCCTCTTTAGGAGTTGACGCTTTTGCTATTATGGATAATGGTTCGCGTGATGGAACAAGAGAAATTTTATCTAAACTTCAAAAAGAGTTTGAGATAGTAATTATAGATGAGAGTGGCGACTATAATCAGGCTAAATGGATGAGAGAGTTAGCAATGGTTGCTAAAAATAGGCTAAAAGCTGATTGGGTTATTAATAATGATGCAGATGAGTTTTGGATACCTAAAAATAGTCTAAATCTAAAAGAGAATTTAGCCTTTAAAGGAAGCGTTTTAACTATTCATAGATATAATATGCTTCTTCACACAAAAGAGTTTTTTAACTCATCTTACCTTGTAGAAAACCCCGTATTTTACTCTAAAAGCAAACAGTTAAGTAGCCAACATCTATCTATTATTCTTACAAAAATAGCCCCAAAAACCATTATAAACCCACACGGACTTATATATTTAAGAGGTGGAAACCATAAAGCACTTCATATTGGAAATATAAGAGATTATCTTCGTTCAGGATACGATAAAATTAAAAGATTTAAAGATATTGAGGTTTTTCACTATCCAATTAGAGGTTATGCCCAATTTGAAAACAATATTAAAAATAGAAAAAGACTTTTAGAAAAAAGTAAAAAAATAAGTATGGGACCACACTATAGAAGATGGGTAAAACTTTATAATGAAGATAAACTTTTAAAAGAGTTTGAAAATACTGTTTTTTTTAATCAAAAAGATATAGATACTCTTTTAAAATATGATATTGTTAAATATAATAATACTATTAAGTCAAAGATTATGGGGGCTATTAAAAGCTTTTAAACTAAAGTTTTAATTACCACCCCCAAAAAGAAACCTTAGTTTCTTTTTGCGATAATCTCTTTAGCAACATTTGCAGGAACTTCCTCATAGTGGTCAAATTCCATAGCATAAGTAGCTCTACCTTGTGTCATTGAACGAAGGTCTGTTGAGTAACCAAACATTTCAGATAGTGGTACAAAAGCGTCAACAATTTTGTTTCCTGCTCTATCACCCATACCTGTAACTTGTCCTCTTCTTTTTGATACATCACCAATAACATCACCCATAAAGTCTTCTGGTACTTCAACTTCAACTTTCATCATAGGCTCTAAAATAACTGGATTTGCTTTTTTACAACCTTCTCTGAACCCCATAGAACCTGCAAGTTTAAATGCCATTTCAGATGAGTCAACATCGTGATAGCTTCCATCATAAAGAGTAACTTTTACATCTTCAACAGGGTATCCTGCTTGAATACCTCTACCCATTGCTTCTTGAATACCTTTATTAACTGGTTGAATAAACTCTTTTGGAACAACCCCACCTTTAATTGCATCAACAAACTCATATCCACTACCAGCTTCCATTGGCTCAATTTTAAGGAATACATGTCCATATTGTCCACGACCACCTGACTGTTTAGCATATTTATACTCTTGGTTAACAGCTGTTCTAATAGTCTCACGGTAAGCAACTTGTGGAGCTCCAACTTCAGCTTCTACTTTAAATTCTCTTTTCATTCTATCAACAAGAATTTCTAAGTGAAGTTCACCCATTCCAGAGATAATAGTTTGACCTGACTCTTCATCAGTTGAAACTCTAAATGATGGGTCTTCTGCAGCTAGTTTACTTAAAGCAATACCCATTTTCTCTTGGTCAGCTTTTGTTTTTGGCTCAACTGCAACAGAGATAACTGGGTCTGGGAAATCCATTCTTTCTAATACTACTTTATCAGAAGCATCGCAAAGAGTATCACCTGTAGTTGTATTTTTAAGACCAACAACAGCACCAATCTCTCCAGCATAAATCTCTTTTATCTCTTCTCTTTTAATTGCGTGCATTTTCATAATTCTACCAACTCTCTCTTTTTTATCTTTAGTAGAGTTGTGAACATAAGAACCTGATTCAAGAGAACCACGATAAACACGAATAAATGTAAGTTGTCCTACAAATGGGTCAGTCATAATTTTAAATGCTAAAGATGCAAATGCTCCATCATCAGTTGATTCAACTATAACCTCTTTAGTCTCATCGTCCATCATAGTACCCTTAATTGGTGGTGCTTCAACTGGAGATGGTAAATATGCAACAACAGCGTCAAGTAGAGTTTGAACACCTTTGTTTTTAAATGCAGTACCTGGTAACATTGGAACAACATGCATACCAATAGTAGCTGATTTAATTCCTTCCATAATCTCTTCAGTTGTTAGCTCTTCACCTTCAAGGAATTTCTCCATGATTTCATCATTACCATCAGCTTCAGCAATACCTTCAATCATTTTTTCACGGTACTCTTCTGCCATATCTTGAAGCTCTTCTCTAATATCTTGCTCATGGTAATTTGAACCCATAGCAGCATCAGCGTCCCACACAATCTCTTTCATTTTTACAAGGTCAACAACACCTTCAAAATTCTCTTCAGCACCAATTGGTAATTGAATAATTAGAGGATTACCTTTTAATCTATCAATAATTTGTCTTGCAACTTCAAAGAAATCTGCACCTGTTCTATCCATTTTATTAACAAAAACTAAAGATGGTACACCATATCTATTTCTTTGTCTCCATACTGTTTCAGATTGAGGTTGAACTCCACCAACAGCACAAAAAACAGATACAGCACCATCAAGAACTCTCATACTTCTCTCAACTTCAATAGTAAAGTCAACATGGCCTGGGGTGTCTATAATATTAATCTGTTTACCTAACCATTCACAAGTAGTAGCTGCTGAAGTAATTGTAATACCTCTCTCTTTCTCTTGTTCCATCCAATCCATGGTTGCACCACCATCATGAACTTCACCAATTTTATGTTCAACACCTGTATAGAAAAGAATTCTTTCAGTTGTTGTTGTTTTTCCTGCATCAATATGTGCAGCAATTCCAATATTTCTTACATCTTCGAGTTTGTGTGTTCTTGCCATAACTTATTCCCTTACCATCTATAGTGAGCAAACGCTTTATTAGCTTCTGCCATTCTATAAGTATCTTCTTTTTTCTTAAAAGCAGAACCTTTATCAGTTGCTGCGTCCATAAGCTCATTTGATACTCTTTCAACCATTGTTCGCTCATTTCTTTTTCTAGCAGCATCAATTAACCATCTAATAGCAAGTGTTTGCTGTCTAGCAGGTCTTACTTCAATTGGCACTTGATATGTAGCACCCCCAACTCTTCTACTTTTTACTTCCATTGCAGGTCTGACATTATCCATTGCCTTATTGAATACTTCAATACCTTTTTCACCAGATTTCTCTTCAATTCTTGTTAGTGCAGCATACATAATTTTTTCTGCTGTTACTTTTTTACCATCTAACATTACGGCATTTACAAATTTTGTTAAAACTTTTGAACCATATACTGGGTCTGGCAGTACAGGTCTTACGGGTGCTTTTCTTCTTCTCATATTATATATTTTCCTTCAATCTAATATAGTGATTTACTCAATCTGTCTCCCCTAAGGATAAATGAGGCAAACTGGGTCTTTTTTTATTTCTATCTTTTAATTAAACTCTATTTTGGTCTTTTAGTACCATATTTAGAACGAGCAACAGTTCTACCATTAACTCCAGATGCGTCTAATGCACCACGAACAATATGATATTTAACCCCTGGTAAATCTTTAATTCTACCACCACGAACAAGTACTATTGAGTGTTCTTGAAGGTTGTGACCCTCTCCACCAATATATGAGATAACCTCAAATCCACTTGTTAATCTAACTTTAGCTACTTTTCTAAGAGCTGAGTTAGGTTTTTTTGGAGTAGTAGTATAAACTCTAGTACAAACACCTCTTCTTTGAGGACAGCTAACTAATGCTGGTGATTTTGATTTTTTAATCACTTTTTTTCGTTCTTTACGAACTAATTGATTAATTGTAGGCAATACAATTCCTTTCTTATGTTTTTTTTGAATTAAAATCTGAACTTGAAAGTCCCAAAAAAACGCTTCTCTTACGCTCTTTTGGGATTTTCAAAATATAAAAATGGTGCATATTATACCCAAATAGAATTTATCTTATATTATTTTTTAGAAATATAAGACAAATTTAAGTATATTGGATTTTTATCTCTCAAAATATATAATTATATTTAATGAATGAGAGAATAAGTAACATATATACATATTTTAATCTAGTAAAAACTTTTTTATATTAAAACAGCTATACTCAAATTATATTTAATATAATAAAAATAAATAAATATTTTGGAGTACAATAGATGAGTTATAATGTATCAAAGGTAAATAAAGGTGAAGAGGTTCAATTTAAACAACCAGACCCAGCTTTTTATAAAGCTTTAGGTGGTGAAGAGGGAATGAAAGAGTTAATGTATGATTTTTATGATATTATTTATGAAAGTGATATAGCACACTTCTTTCCACAAGATGAAGATGAGTTTCAAGAGGTAAAAGAGAAAAATACAAAATTCTTTATACAAATTTGTGGTGGTCCAAAAGTATATGAAAAAGAAGCTAAAGGTATGAACTTAAATGAATATATGATAAGACTTCATGATGATTTCTCAATTACTGAAAAGTCTCGTTATGAGTGGTTAGGTTGTATGGAAGAGGCATTAAGAAAAGTTAATATTGACCAAAAACTAAAAGATGATTTTTGGGACTATTTAGAAAAATTCTCTAAATTAACAGTTAATAGTTTTGCTGATGGAAGTACCTATTATGCTGCGTATACACAAGCCTCTGAAAAATAAGAGGCTTTTAACTTTTAAAGAGTTTTAAAAAAGCACGGATAATTCTTCTTCCTCTAGGTAGTATATAGCCTTTAAAATTTACTTTATATCTATATAATCTATTATTAAAGTAGTAATCTTGTTCTTCTTTTAACTCTTTTAGAGTCTGTTCTACTTCGCAAAACTTTTCTGTTTTTGGAGATATATATCTAGGGTAGAGTATAAGAGAGACTGCTACTAGCTCATCTAATGATATTTTTCTTGTTCTTCTTTTGCACTCTCTATAGTCTGTTGTAAGTCCCCAACCTGCATAAAATGGCATACCGTAAGTAAATACCTTTTTTTCACGAAGCAAGGCATCAAATCCTGCACCTGAAGTTAGAGTATGTACCTCATCACTAGCCTCTATTGTACTATCTATACTAATATTTGTAACTACTCTATTAACACATTTTTCTATAATATTTTTAGATACAGAGCCAATTCTATTGCCTGATAGTACATCTGGGTGAGGTTTGTAGATAATAAATGCTTTTGGATTTTTCTCTCTTACAATCTCTAATAAATCACTATTATTAAGTCCAAAAGCTCCATATTTAATAGACATATCATCTTCAACTTGACCTGTAACTAATATTACTTTACTATATTTCTCTCTATCTATATCTAAATTGACATGCTCTAAATGGTTATATTTAGAAAATTTTGAAGCTATTACCATCTCTCTTACTTTTTTTGCACGAGATATTAACTCTTTTGTAAATTTATGGTTTTGAAGTAAATACTCCAAATCAGATACTCTTCTTGGGTCAAAATATACTCCTCTACTATCAATTCCTAAAGAGTAAGGTTTAGCAAATCCAGAACCTAGAGCTACTGAACGAATAAAAGCATCTTCTATTCTATATATAATCATTTCTTTATCTTTAGCAAATTTCTGAACTTTTGGAAAATATTTTATTCCATATATAAATATATTAGAGCTACTATCTAAGCCTTTTTTAATGGCATCATCAAAATCTTTACAGATAAACTTTTTATTATTTGGTGCGTAAAAAAATGGCTCTATCTGCATCATTCTCCATGGTGAGAAGTTAAAAAAATATAGTTTTCCTTTATTTGAGGGGTATGTTATATTAGACATTTAATTATAAATCCTTTCTAAATTTTATCTATTTTGGAACTATTAATGCTTTTTGTCTATTTTGATATGCTTTATATAAAATATAAGCTATTAAAATTAAAAATATAAAAAATAGAACTATAGGCATTAATATAGGTCTATTCCACTCTTCTATTTTTTCAAATCTAAGTTTAGGGTCAATTTTTCTATATTTTAAACTATTATTTGCCATAGCATTAGGATATATATTTGAGTACCACGAGTGGTGTAAAAATAGAGATTTAGGATTAATTCCCCAAACCCAGGGAGCATCTGTTTGTACTATTTTTATTATCTCTTCTATCTTTTTTAACCTTTTTGGGGAGTTTTTCATACTCTTTATCTCTTCAAATAGTTTATCAAATTTCGGATTTTGATAGTTTGAACTATTAATTCCTGCTCCATTGGTATCTACTACAGCATTGCCACCATAAAGTAGAAATAAAAAGTTTTCAGGATCAGGATAGTCTGCATTCCAACCCCATGAGAATAGTTGAGCTTTTCCTTTTCTTATTTTATCTTGAAAACGATTATAGTCAGTTGCACGAATTACAAGTTCAATGCCCAATTTTTCAAACTGTTTTCTTCTCCAATCCATTAATGCTCTATCATCTGGCCCTCTTGATGTTGTATCGTAATATAATACTAACTGTTTACCTGTTTTTTTAGAGATACCATTTGGATAACCAGCTTCGGCTAATAGTTTTTTTGCCTCTTCTATTGGTTTTCTAACTCTTTTTCCATTCATCCAATTATATACTATAAAATTTGTCCCCTCTTTTCCATCTTTATAACCAAAAATTCCTACAGGAATTGGAGATTGTGCAGGAACTCCCCTTCCATTCATAAATATAGATATATACTCCTCTTCATTTTGAGCTATACTAATGGCTTGTCTTAATTTTTGTGCCTCTTTACTATATCCTCCAACTACCTCATCTCTCATATTAAATGCCAAATAGAATATACTAGGAGAGATAGAGCCAACCATCTCTATTCCCTTTTTTTTCATCTCATCACTAAGTCCCATATCTCCAGAAGTTGATATAGATACAGCTTGGTCAAAAGCTTCTGAACTAACTCCTGATGCGTCATAATATCCTTGTAGAAACTTATTCCACAAAGGAATTGACTCTTTTTCAAGTGAATATACAACCTCTTTTATAAAAGGTAATCTTTCACCTCTGAAGTGCTCTTTATGAAAATTTGGATTGGCTTTTAGTATCATCTCTTGATTTGGATTATTTTTTGCTAAATAGTAAGCACCTGTTCCTACTGGATATGTATTTAAAGTTATATTCTTTTTTATTAACCCTTTTTGTTGATAAAATAAATCAGCCTCCCAAGGAATTGGAGCAAAGAAGTTCATACTAAGCCAATATAGAAATTGAGGATATTTTCCTTTTATTAAAATAGAGAGTCTATTATTATCTATAACTTTAATTCCCTCTATAGAGTAAGGACGCAAATCTAAAATCTCTTCTCCTTTTCTTCTCTCTTTAGCTATTTTAGTTATTTTTTTGGAAAACTCTTTTAAGCCTACTATATATTCAGCCATATTATCAAGTATTGGTGAATTATACTCTCTTACAGCCATTCTTTTAATACTATAGGCGTAATCTTTAGCTTTTAATCTTCTAGTTCCTTCTCTTTTAAAATCACTAATTGTAGATATATTTTCTAGTTCTTTATTATTTAAATCTCTATTCTCTTTTATAAAAGATGGGTGATTTTGATACTTTATATCTTCTCTTAAATTTAATATATATTTAGAATATGTCACTTTGCTAGAGTTCTCTTCGACTTGATTACCATTACTATCTAAATATATAATTTTTGGCATATTTTTTAGTGTAAGTGGTTCTAAAATATAAGGTCGTTTTAGATAATTATACTGAAGAGGTGGTTCATATATTTGAGATATAATCTCCCACTCATTGGAGCTATATGATACAACAGGGTCAAGATGTTTAGGAGACAAAGAAAAAGATGAATATAGCACCTCTTTTTTATTATCTATATTAGAATGAGGAGAGTTCCATATATCTCCATATAAATTATTTATTATTAGTAATAGAAGTAAAGTTTTAATAAAAGATTGCATTTCTTATTATATCCATTATTTATTGAAAATATACGATTTTTCTCTAAAAAATAAACACAAGAGAACATTTAAAATTAATATCAAACTATATAGAATATAGATGAAAAGATATATTTATAAAAATTATAATTATAAATTATTGTTATGTGTGTAATTGTCAATTATTTATCTAAATATTAAACTTTTTGCTATTTTTAATTTTCATTTAAATCTATTCTACCTATAATAAAATATAAAAATCAATTTAACAAAGGAAAGCTATGGCAAAAGTAGTAATAATGGGTGGTGGTGTATCTGGACATACAGCAGCATCATTTTTAAAAAAATGGCTAGGAAAAAAACATGAAGTAATTGTAATTACTCCTAACTCACAATGGAACTGGATACCATCAAATATCTGGGTAGGTGTTGGTGAGATGAGTAAAGAAGAGGTTGTATTCCCTTTAGCACCAGTTTATGCAAAAGCTGGAATTGATTATAGACAAGCAAAAGCTGTCTCTATTCACCCTGAAGGTAAAGATGGTGATGATACTCCATTTATTACTATTGAATATACAGGACAAGAGAAAGCTGGTCAACAAGATGAAATAGCTTATGATTATCTTATTAATGCAACTGGACCAAAACTTAATTTTGATGCAACTCCAGGTCTAGGAAATGGTCAAGGGCAAATGGGAGAACATACAGTATCAGTTTGTACAGCAGACCATGCAATTCATGCAAATCATGAGCTTGAAAAATGTATTGAAAAAATGAAATCTGGTGAAAGACAAAGATTTCTTATAGGTACAGGACATGGTATGTGTACTTGTCAAGGTGCTGCATTTGAGTATATTTTCAATATTGAACATAAACTTAAAGAGGTTGGTGTAAGAGATATGGCTGATATTACATTTATCTCTAATGAGTCTTTCCTTGGTGACTTTGGTATGGGTGGTATTCACTTTAATATGGGTGGATTTGCAACTTCAAGTAAAGTATTTGCAGAATCACTATATGCTGAAAGAGGTATGGATTGGATTATTGGGTGTCATGTAAATAAAGTTGAAGCTGGAAAAGTACACTATGAACTTCTTGATGGAAGTATGGGTGAAAAAGAGTTTGATTTTGCAATGCTTATTCCACCATTTGCAGGAGTTGGACTAAAAGCTTATGCAAAAGATGGTTCAGATATTACAGATACTATTATTGCTCCAAATGGATTTATGAAAGTTGATGCAAACTATAATGCTGGAAGTTATGAAAACTGGAAAGCTAGTGACTGGCCAAGTACTCTTCAAAATCCAATATATAAAAATATGTTTGCTATAGGTATTGCTTTTGCACCACCACACACAATTTCTAAACCAATGAGTTCACCAAATGGTACGCCTATTAACCCTACACCTCCAAGAACTGGAATGCCTAGTGCAATGATGGGTAAAGCAGTAGCTCAAAGTATTGTTGATATGATTAATGGAGCAGATGCACCAACTCATACAGCAAATATGTCTGAAATGGGTGCAGCGTGTGTTGCTTCGGCTGGAAAAGGTCTATTTAGTGGAACAGCTGCAGCTATGACTGTTTATCCAATTGTACCTGACTTTGAAAAATATCCAGGTGTTGGTAGAGATATGAATGGAACTACAGGTGAACTTGGACTTGCAGCACACTGGGTTAAACATATTTTACATCACCTATTCTTGTGGAAAGCAAAACTTAGACCAGGCTGGACTTTAATTCCAGAATAAGAATATGTTAGATGGTTACTCCTTGTGAGTAACCCTTTTTATAATCAATCAATAAAAATAATAAAGGAAATTAAACATGGCAACAGAGCATATTAAACATATTAAACCATATAGCCCACAATTTGGAACTATGATACCAATGGGAACACAAAAATTTTTAAGAACTTGTATAATATATCAGCTATATAGATTTATAGCAATTAATATTAGAATGACTATTCTTATTTTAAAATCACACCACTAAGAGATTATACCTTAGTACTACCTTCTTAAAATGATACCCAATCTTGGGTATCATTAAAAATTCTTTCACAATTTCTAAAGCTAGGAGCTTTACATTAAATTTAGGTAAACCCGAATTAATATTATATATAAAATAAATTGATAATTATCTTTATTTAAAGTTATACTGATAAATACAATTTAATATCTACTGTTACTATTGCTTTTAAAATAAGTAACATTTATACGAAAATTCTTTTTTTCTTATACCTTTTGATAAAAATCAAGCTTTTCTATAAGGGTATCTTCTATACTATATAACATAGCCTTATATTAGGAGTAAATTACTCCTAATTAAACTATAAAAATTAGAGGAGGATAGCCTATGCAAGTTGAAGTGTCAAGAAGAAAATTTCTTCAGGGTACGGTTGCAATGAGTGTGGTTGGTGGCTCAGCGTTGAGTGTTACCAATCTTTTGGGTAATGAGCATGAGTCTCATGGTGTAGCCAAATCGGTTACGACAAAAACAGGAACAGGTGAAGCTACAGAGGTAGCAACACTATGTGAAATGTGTGTAAATAAGTGTGCTGCTGTTGCTAGAGTGGAAGATGGAGTAGTTACTAAACTAAATCCTAATCCAATGTTTCCAAAATCAAAAAATATGTTATGTCCAAGAGGAAATGCAGGAATTCAAGCTCTGTATGACCCTGATAGACTAAAATCACCTATGATTAGAATTGGGAAAAAAGGTGAAGGTAAATTTAAAAAAGTTACATGGGAAGAAGCTTATAATGCTATTTTAAATGGTACTGATAAATTCCCTGGTATGGCGAAAATTTTAGATGAAGAGAAAGATAATCGTTCATCTTTCTTGTTCTGTGCTGGTGAGGGTATGGCAGAGCATACATTTAAAACTTTCTATAGTGCATTTGGTTCATCTAACTGGTTAAATCATGCCTCAATTTGTCTGCAAACTGTATCATCTGCTTATGGTGTAACTTTAGGTGCATATCCACAAGCTGATTTAGATAATGCAGAGTATATTATTATGGCAGGAGCTAATAGAGCTGAAGCTATTGTAACACCTGATACAATGGACGCATTTAAAAGAACTAAAGGTAGAGGTGCTAAACTTATTTGTGTTGACCCAAGATTTACAAATACAGCTGCAAAATCTGATAAATGGTTAGCAATTAACCCTGGTACTGATTTAGCTTTTGTTTTAGCACTTACTTATGTTGTTTTAAATGAAGAGTTATATAATAAAAAGTATGTAGAAGAGAACTTTAATGGTTTTGAAGAGTATAAATCTCATGTATTAAGTAGTAAATATACTCCAGAGTGGGCTGAAAAAATTACTGCTATAAAAGCAAAAGATATTTATAGTGTAGCTAGAGAGTTTATGGCTCATGCTCCTAAAGCTGTTTATTATCCTGGTAGAAGAAGTACATTTGCTAGTAATGATTTCCAACTTAGAAGAGCTATGGCAATATTTCAAGGCTTAGGTGGTGGACTTGATACTAAAGGTGGTCTTATTTTTGGTAAAAAGTTAAAACTTGGTAAACATAAAGGTTTAGAGCCTCTATATGCACAAGCTGAAGCTAGAGCTATTAAGAAAATAGAAAATCAAGAAGCAGGTAAAGCTGAATATGAAGATTGTGCTATTGTAACAGGTAGTGGTTCTTGGCTTGGTTGGAGAAATAGATATATCGAAGATAAAATGCCATATAAAGTTAGAGGTATGTTTATTTATAAACACAACCCTATGATGAATATGCCAAATAGAGCCAAAACTGCTAAAATGTTAGAAAAAATGGAGTTAGTTGTAGCAATTGATACAATGCCTAGTGATACTGTAATGTATGCTGATGTGGTTTTACCAGAGTGCACATATTTGGAAAGAACTGACCCAGTTAAAACATTTGCAGGAGTTGAGCCATCTATTGCTCAAAGAAATAAAGTAATTGAGCCTATGTTTGAAACAAAACCTGTTATGGCAATAATGAAAGGTTTAACTGAAAAAATCTCTAAACCACTATTTGAAATTAGTAAAAAGTATGATGAAGATGTTCAAGATGAGATAAAAGATAGTAGTGAAGCAGAAGTTTATGAAGGCTTTGATTTAACTAAACCATTTGAACACTCTCAAGAAGAGGTTAATGAACACATGGTAAAAAGTGTTTATGGTGAAGAGGCTGTAAAAGCTTTAAAAGAGCATGGAGTATTCTATCCAAATATGGATAAATATTATAAAGCTATATCTGTAAATGAACATCAATATTATCCTGAAAAAGCAAAATCTTATAGTGTGAATGGTGGAAAACCTAAAACAGCTAGTAAAAAAGTAGAGTGTAATCTTGCTAACTTAGCTAAAAAAGGTATAGACCCTATGCCAACTTGGAAAGATGAGTATAACTTTAAGGTTGAAGAAGGTAAGTTTAGAATGCTTACAGGAAGACATGCACAATTTACTCAAAGTGGAACGGCTAATAACTCTGTTCTTAGAGATTTAATTATGGAAAACTACGCATGGATTAATAAACGAGTTGCCAAAGAAAAAGGTATTAGATTTGGTGATAAGGTAGAAATTAGTAGTCGTATTGGTAAGGTTGTAATTAAAGCATATCCAACAGAAAAGATTGCACCAAATACAGTATTCTTTGTGCATGGATTTGGAGAAGAGAGTGAAGCCTTAACTTGGGCATATAAAAATGGTGGAAATGATAATGCAATAATAGAAGATATTATAGAGCCAGTTTATGGTGCGGCATCAATGCATGAAACCAATGTAGAAATAAGAAAGGTGTAATAATGGCTAGATATGGAATGGCTTTAGATTACAAAAATTGTATCAATTGTAAAGCGTGTGAAGTTGCTTGTAAAGAAGAGAATGGTGTTCTTCTTGGAGCAGATAAACATAGAATTTGGGTTGGAGTTAAAGAGATAGAGGGAGAGTATCCATTACTCGATATTGTATCAAATACTTTTGTGCCAAGTCAATGTCAACATTGTGATGATGCACCATGTCAAATGGTATGTCCTACTAATGCTACATATTATGATGAAAATCATGTAGTTAGAGTTGATAGTGATAAGTGTATTTTATGTAGTTACTGTATGAATGCGTGTCCTTACGATGCTAGATATGTAGATGATAGAACTATGACTGTTGATAAATGTACTTTCTGTAGTGATACAAGATTAGCAAGAGGTGAAACTACTACTGCTTGTCAAAATACTTGTCCTACAAAAGTTAGAACATTTGGTGACCTTGATGATTATGACAGTGAAATTAGTGAGTTGCTTAGAACAAGAGAACACTTCTCTTTAAAAGCTAATCTCGGTACTAAACCAAAACTATTTTATCTAACATAAGGAGGTTGATATGGTAAATAAAGCAAAAGAGTTTGTAGCAACAATTCCTTTCAATAAAGTTAGTATAAAAGAGTTGTTGAGTTTTGAAAAATCGCCACGAAATATGCTTGTGGCTGTTTTAACAGTGGCATTTATTGCAATGTTTATAATAGGTGTAGCTATCTATTTAACGCATGGACATCATGCTTATAATGTAACAAGAGAACACCCTTGGGGACTATTAATTGCTGTATATATTTTCTTTGTTGTTAGTTCAACAGGATTATGTATTATTGGTTCTTTGGGTGATGTATTTGGATTTAAAGATTATATGTTAATCTCCAAAAGAGCTATTTTTGGTTCTATTGTAACTATTATAGCAGGGTTTGCAGTTATCGCTTTTGAGATAGGTCACCCAGTTACAATGATGATTTATAATATCTTAAGCCCTGGTTTAACAAGTGCTATTTGGTGGATGGGTACACTTTATGGACTCTATTTAACATTTATGATTATTGAGTTTGTATTTTTACTTAAAGGTGATATGAAAAAGGCTAAAGTATTTGGTCTAACAGGACTTTTAGTAGGTCTTGCAGCTCACTCAAACTTAGGTTCTGTATTTGGTTTCTTAAATGCTAGACCAATTTCAAATGGGGTATTTTATCCAACATACTTTATTTTAACAGCATTTATTACAGGTGTATTTATTGCATTTATAATAATGGGCTTTAGATATAATTTAAATTTCCCAGACAAAGTTAAAAAGATGTTAGAGGGTCTTGCAAAAATTCAAGGACTTCTTATATCTATCCTTATTTTCTTTGTAGCATGGAAACTTTTAACTGATATGTATGGTGGTATGCCTAATCGTGCAGAAGTAGCAGAGCATATTTTAGGTTCAGTTCCTTTCTGGACAGAAGTAATACTTGCTATGGTTATTCCATTAGTTATTATTTTAAAAACTATGGGTAAAAAACCTGTACTATTCTTTTGGGCATCACTAAGTGGTATGGTTGGTATCTTCTTTATGAGATATAATCTTGTTCATGATACACAACTTAAACCTCTTCAAATGTTAAAAGTAAAAGAGTATCAATTAGCACCAGAGTGGATACACTATTTCCCAAGTGCAACTGAAATAATGATAAGTCTTGGAGGATTAGGACTTTGTATAGCAATGTACTATGCAGGAACTAAATTCTTTAATTTAGACGAAGACCACTAGGTCTTTTTTTCTTCTTTCTATGTCAAGTCTAATATTGGACTTGACATACTTCTATCTTCATATATTTAATTTAAGTTTTTATAGATATTATAACAACTATTTAAATAATATGGAGTTATATTTATGATAAAACAGACAAAAATTAAAGAGATATTAGAACAAGTTATCTATCCTAGTTTTAATAAAAGTATTGTTGATTTTGGTTTTCTAAAAGAGATTGATATTAATGAAAATAGAGTATCTATTACACTAGATATTCCATCATTAGACCCTAAAGTAGAGACTCAACTTAGAGAAGAGATTACTAAAAGAGTATCTTTTTTAGGAGATTTTAATTTAGAGATTACTATTATTAAACCAAAACCAATAAAAGAGACAAGTTCTCATGGAAAAAATGTACTTCCTAATATTCAAAATTTTGTAATGGTAAGCTCTGGTAAAGGTGGAGTAGGAAAATCAACCACAACTGTAAATTTAGCCATAGCCTTAGCACAACAAGGTAAAAAGGTTGGATTACTAGATGCTGATATATATGGACCAAATATTCCTAGAATGATGGGAATAGAGGGAGTACAACCTGTTTTTTTAGGTAAGACTATTAAACCAATATTAGCTCATAATATAAAAATTATGTCTATAGGCTCACTTGTGGAAAGAGGCTCTTCTTTAATATGGAAAGGGGCAATGGTAACACAAGCTATTGAACAGATGTTAGAAGATATAGATTGGGGCAGTCTTGATGTACTTCTTTTTGATATGCCTCCTGGAACTGGTGATGCTCAATTAGCCCTAGCTCAAAGTCTGCCTGTAACTTCAGGGGTTTGTGTTACAACTCCTCAAAAAGTAGCTTTAGACGATACTATAAGAAGTATGGATATGTTTACACAACTTCATATTCCTATAGCAGGGATTGTAGAAAATATGAGTGGTTTTATATGTCCAGATAATGGAAAAGAGTATAATATATTTGGAAAAGGTACAACACAACCCTTAGCAGATGCCTACTCTACAGAGGTTTTAGGTGAGATACCTATTGAACCTGCTATTAGAGAGGGAGGTGATAGTGGATTACCAATAACTATATTAGCTCCAAACTGCGAAACCTCCAAACGATATAGTCGTATTGCTACAAAACTTTGGAATACTCTTTTAAAAGTAAATGAAGAGGGTGGTGTAGATAATCAATCAATTCAACCTACAATATTTTAATATTATATAGAAAAAATGAGTATTTTTGAACCATATAGGTCATATAATTAATAGGTATTTATAATGATTATCCATTTTTTTTATAAAAATGGGTAAAATATCACAATAAATACACAAAAGTGTTTTATACTGCAAAAACAAAAACTAAAAGGATTAAAATGACAAAATTCACAAAATTGGCGTTAACAGCACTACTAGGTCTTTCTATAATGACAGTATCAGCTTCAGCAGACTCAGCAAAAGGTCAAAAGATTTATGCTAAAAAACTTAAAAAAGTATGTGGTATGAATGGTGGAGAGTTTGCTAAAAAACATACTCAAGATGAGTGGAAAAAAATTAGTGAAGATAAAGCTTTAAAAACTGAAATTAAATCAATCTGTAAAGATGCAGATGTAGAGAAAATTAAAGATAAATATATTCCAGACCTTAGTGACTTTGTAGTTGAGTTTGCTAGTGATTCAGGAAATGTTCCTAGTTGTTAATCTAACTGTTCCATTTTATTAAATGGAACAGATTTTCCCCTCTTATTAAACTTTCAATATATTTTATAATTTGTATCTATAGTTATCTCTAAAAAATCTCTAACAGTTAAAAATACTAATTTAGGTGGTGTGATATTAAAATCACTCATATAAAATATCTCATGATAAATAATCCTTTATAAATTTATCACTTTTTTCTTCAAAAAATTTCATTCTCTCTTTACCTTTTGGCATACTTTTTCTTAAACTCTTCATCTCTTTTAAAAATTCACCAATATTAGAAGGAATTAATTTTTCAATATATATTCTAATTCTTTTTGCCATAGCAGGAGATGCACCACTTGTTGATATAGATATAGTTAAGTCACCTTGTTTAATATATGAGGGAAAGATAAAATCACAATATGCAGTATTGTCAACTGAATTTACTAAAACTCTACTACTTCTACTCTCTTGATATATCTCTTTATGTAACTCTTTTGTATCTGTAGCTACTATTACTATATTATAACCATCTATATCACCTTTTCTATAAGCTCTCTTTTCAATTTCAATATTATATCTTGTAGCAAACTCTAAAAAATCATCTGATACCTCTTTAGTTATAACTTTAATCTCTGTTGTAAAATCAACCAATTTTTCTAATTTCTCTAAAGCTATATATCCACCACCAATAAGTAGTATTTTTTTATCTTTAAGGTTTAAATATGATGGGAAAAATGACATATTCTACTTCCCCATAAGAGCTAATTTATTTTTAAAATTAGCAATACAGTTACTACACTCTTTTACTGTATTGGTCTCTACAATAATTTGAAGTGCCTCAGTATTGAGTAGTTTTAACTCATTTTTCTCTACTTTTACAATAGACTCTTTTTTAAATTTAGTAATAATCCGTGAAAATGTTTCAGGTGTTAGATTTAAAATACCTGCTATCTCATTATTTTTTAGACGATTAAAAATCGTTGGATTATCAATCATTAAATCAGCAACCTTTGCTTCAGAAGATAGAATTGTCTCTTTATGTACTAAAGAGGATAGAAGCATAACTTTACTTGTTAGAGACTTTATAAGCCCTAAAGAGAACTGTTTATCATCTAAATATTTATACACTTTATTAAAGTGAAGTAAGCCCATTACTCCATCTGTAATGAATTCACAAGTTGCAGGAAAAGGTGCTTTTTCAAAACAAGCATACTCTCCTATTGTATCGGGGGCTTTCATTCTTTTTATCTGTACCTGAGAACCTTTTGGAGAGGTTTTATAAAGTTTTACATTTCCTTCAAGTAAAATATAAAAGTAATCACTCTCATCACCTTCATAAAATACTATGCTATTTTTTGTAAACTTCTTTAGATACAGACTCTCTTTAAGCTCTTTATGAAATTTTTTATCCAAGTTAGAAAACATTGGTATATCGTGTATCTCAACCATCAAATCACCTTAAATTCTTTTGGTTGATTATACAATATAATTATTAAATTACTATTCGAACCAACTAAGTTGTTCTCTTAAGTTTACAACCTCACCTACTACTATTAAAGCAGGTGTTGGTAAATCTTTAGCCTTTTCATATATATTTTCTAAAGTTCCAACAACAGTTTTTGCATCTTTTGTTGTACCTCTACTAATTACAGCAATAGGGTAATCTTTTGATTTTCCTATCTCAATTAATTTTTTACTAATATGTTTTAGTCTATGAAGTCCCATTAAAAACACAATTGTATCATCGGTTTTATAGTTATCCCAAGGTATTTGAGAATATTCCTTATTTCGGCTCTCATGACCAGTTACTACTCTAAAAGACACAGTAATTCCTCTATGAGTTACAGGAATTCCTGCATACTCTGGTACTGCAATAGCCGAGGTAATCCCAGGTATAAACTCAAATTTAATTCCTCTCTCATTTAGATATATAGCCTCTTCTCCTCCTCTACCAAAAACAAGAGGGTCTCCACCTTTTAATCGTACAACTGTTTCATATTGTAACGCACTTTCATAAATTACTTGGTTTATCTCCTCTTGTGGCAGAGTATGATGTGAGTCTTCTTTTCCTACATATATAAACTCACACCCATTTTTTGCCTCTTTTAATATATCTGGATTTGCTAATCTATCATATATAATTACATCAGCCTCTTGAACTAAACGCAATGCTTTAACTGTTAGTAGTTCAATATCGCCCGGCCCTGCACCTGTTAAATATACCTTCCCCATTATCTCCTCTCCTTTTGATTATAGATAAATATTCCTGATGGGTGTTCTACTTGAAAAATCTCTCTCTCTAAAAACCACTCATTAGTATCTATTACATTAACTTGATTGGCATCATTAACTGATACATATAATTTACTATCAAGATTTGACCATCTTACATGTAATATTTTTCCCTTAAAGGTAAACTCTTTTATAATTTTAAGTGTTTTAGTATCAACTATTTGAATAGTTGGGAAATCTTTTCCTGAAAATGTAACAGCTAAATATTTTTTATTTGGACTAAGTGCTGTAAATACTGGAAGCCCTTTCATATCTATATTTTTAATAAATGTAAAATTATTATCATAAACCATAACTTTATTATCTCCAACTGCGGGAATAAAAGTTCTATCTTTACTTAATGACCAAAAACCAAAATGTGGAACTTTTAGAACAGGTTTATTATCTTTTGCAGTTACTTTAATTTCACTATAACTCATTTTATCTAAATCTATTACTCCGAAAGATTTACTTAAGAAAAAGCCCACTATATAAGTATTATCTTTTATCATAGCATCAAATGGCATTTGACCCACTTTAAACTCTTTAAATAGTTTAAAATTTGGTTTATCTTTTCCACTGTTTTCATCTTTATAAACAGAGACTTTATCTTTATCCATTTGAGCAAATATTAAATAGTTTTTATATATTTTAATTCCCACATTTTTAGAACCTGTTACTATTTTATGAATTGGTTTTAAATCTCTAGTTAAAATATCTACAGATTTATCATCATAATTAGCAACTGCTACAAAGTTCTTACCAATTACAAATCCTATAGCACTTTTAGAGGTTTTATATTCAGCCTCTTTTTTTTCGGTTTCTGGATTAAATTTTACAATATATCCATCACGGCTAATAAGATAGCCATCACTTCCATCAAATTTAATAACTCCATGGTTCATATTGTGCATATTTTTCATATGAGACTTAGTTAAACCATCTTCAATAATAGCTACAGACTCACTCTCTCTTTCCACTACAAAATATTTCTCTTTAGCAGGTGTTACACCATATAAAATAGCTGTTGCCAATAGCCCTAATATTATTTTTTTCACTTTTTTATCTCCTCGTTAGTTAAATAGCATGATGGGTCTTCTGCCCACATATTACCATATATTGCATAAGCTCTACTTCTTGAACCACCATTACATATATTTAAATATCTACAATCCTCACATTTACCCCCCAAAACTCTTGGGTGGAGTCTAAGTTTTTGTAAAAGTTCTGTAGGTCTATTTGACCAAATATCAGAAAAGTCTTGATTAAATATATTTCCAATAATAGATGGAAAAAATGGGTCAGGTTTAACATTTCCTTCAGCATCAATATTTAAAAGTTTTCTTCCTGCTGAATTTCCACCCCAAGCTATAAGTCTTCTGTTCATCTCATTGGCATATTTAGGATATTTTTTTGCAAATCTATTATAGAATAAAATTGCGTCCATCTCCATATTACCAGTTACTATCTCTATATCACGCTTAGTATCATAATACTCAAATGCTTTATCTAAAATAAACTCTACAGATTTTTTTCTCTGCTCTTTAGTTAAATCCATTTTTAAGTTATCTAATCCTCTACCACTATATACTAAATGTGATATATAGATTTTTGGAATATTATGTTTTTCTGCCAAATCAAATATAAACTCTAAATCATTAAGAGTATCTTTAGTGATAGTAAATCGTATTCCAACTTTAGTTTTATTGTAACTGTTTAATAAATCAACAGCCCTCATAGACTCTATAAAAGAGCCCTTTAATCCTCTAAATTTATCATGAACCTCTTCGCTTCCATCTATACTAATACCTATATAGTTAAATGTATCTAAGATTTTTTCTGCATTACTCTTTTTTACATAAAGCCCATTAGTTGAAAGATATGTAACAATTCCAAGTTCTCTACACTTAGAGGCTATATCATATATATCTTTTCTAGTTAAAGGTTCACCACCTGAAAATATAAGAAACTTAACACCATTAGCTTTTAATTTTGGTAAAGTTTCCATTATCTTTTCAGTTGTTAAACTATCAACTGCATTTAAATCAGCTTTAGAGTAGCAGTGAAGACAGGAGAGATTACATCTATTAGTAAAGTTCCAAATAGCAATACTTCCATTAAGTACCCTTGATGGTTTCTCTTCTAGTACAGATTTTAAAAGGTTTGAGAGTCTAAACATTATTTTCCCTCTTTTTTAAGAGCAATATTTGGATATGGCTTTTGAATTTTAGTTTTATTGGTATCTTTTTTATATGATAAAATATAGTTTGTAATAGCAGTTAAGTTATCATCAGATAATCTAAAAGATGGCATTGCATTTCTACTATAACCAAACACTTTAGATACATCTTTAGGAGATGTAATCATAGCTTTAATCTCACTAGCATTTCGTTTAGATGCTATCTCTTCAAACGGTGGTCCAAAAGCTACAGCTGTTTGATGGTGACACCCCCAACAGTATGTTTCAAACACCTCTTTACCATCACTAGCACTAAGTGCTATTGTAAAAATTAGGGAAAAGGTAAATATAACTCTTTTCATAAAATTGCCTCCTAAAATATTTTTATATAAATAATCATAACACTCTTTGATTTTTTAATCCTTGATATAAAACAAGATACTTTTAGAGCATCTCAAAATAGATACTACAATTATAATAATTTATAAAAAATAAGATATTGAACTATTTAAGGATATTAAATATATAATATTTTTTAAATAAATATTTAAGTGATATAAAATAATGAAAAAATCCATATTCAAACAAGCTATTTCCAAGATATTCTACACTCTATTGATTGTTTTATTATTAAATATAATAATCTCTAAGAATTTAATATGTTTAAATGCAAAAGATATAGTATCAGAAACAAAAAAAATAGAAGCTAATTATAAAGAAGAAATAAGTTTTTCAAGAAAAACTTGGATTAAATTCCCTGATTTTGATTTAATATTTCTTGGAACAGGTGTATATACAGGAGGTGGTAGATATATTCCTATTACTTTTTATTATTTTAGATTAGTAAATGGAAATAAAGATACCATTATCTATTGGTCAAGTGGAACAGGTGATATTGCTCCAATTCCTTTTGAATTTAATGGTAATGATTTTTTAATTGAAATTAAACAAAGATATAAATTATATATATCTAGGAGAAATAAACTAAAATAAGAAGTTTTTTTAACAATTCAAATTCATAAAATATAAATTTATAGTATGCCTTTATAGAAAATTAAACTCCAAAGCAGTATAATCCCAAGATTTTGAAAAATATTATTAAACTTTAAGGTTTAGTAATGTAATATGGGAAAAGTTAATTAGGACTAAGTTTGTCTGATTTGAAAATAAAAGGAAAAAAATGCGTGTTTATTTAGATAATAATGCAACAACTATTGTTGACCCACAAGTTTTTGCAGAGATGGAACCTTTCTTTGTGCAAAAATATGGTAACCCAAACTCACTTCATGCCTATGCAAGTGAAACACATCAGCCTTTAAAACTGGCTATGGAGAAGATTTATGCAGGAATTCATGCACCAAAAGAGGATAGTGTAGTTATAACCTCATGTGCAACAGAGAGTAATAACTGGGTATTAAAAAGTATCTATTTTCAATATATCTTAACTGGTAGAAAAAACCACATTATAATTAGTGAAGTAGAACACCCATCAATTATTGCTACTGCTAAGTTTATTGAGTCGCAAGGGTGTCGTGTTACTTATCTTCCAATTAACCATGAGGGTTTAATTGATGCACAGCTTGTTAGAGATAACATTACAGATAAAACTGCATTAGTTTCTATTATGATGGCAAATAATGAAACAGGTGGAATTTTCCCAGTTGAAGAGATTGGTGAGATTTGTAAAGAGAATAATGTACTTTTTCACACAGATGCAGTTCAAGCTATTGGAAAACTTCCTGTTGATGTTCAGAGATTTAATGTTGACTATTTAACTTTTTCAGCTCATAAATTCCATGGACCAAAAGGTGTAGGTGGACTATATATTAAAAAAGGAAAAGAGCTTATTCCTCTTCTTCATGGTGGTTCACAGATGGGAGGATACCGTTCTGGAACACTAAATGTTGCAGGAATTGTTGGTATGGGTAAAGCTATGGAACAGGCAGTTGATGCACTTGATTTTGAGATGACAGATATTAAAGAGATGAGAGATGCTTTTGAAGATGAACTACTTAAAATTGAAGATACATTTGTTGTAACTCCAAGAGAAAAAAGAACACCAAATACTATTCTTATCTCATTTAGAGGAATAGAGGGTGAGTCTATGCTATGGGATTTAAATTGTGCAGGAATTGGAGCAAGTACTGGTTCTGCATGTGCTAGTGAAGATTTAGAAAGTAATCCTGTAATGGAAGCTATTGGAGCTGATGCTGATTTAGCTCATACTGCTATTAGATTTTCATTAAGTAGATATACAACACAAGAGGAGATTGATTATACGCTAGAAGTTGTAAAAAAAGCAGTTGTTAGACTTAGAGAGATTTCAAGCTCTTATGCTTATGCACCAGAGGGTCATAATAGTAAACTATAAAAATAAAAAATTTTAATATAAAGGAAACAGTATGGGAATGGATAGTTTAATTGGTGGTACTATATGGGACGAGTATAGCCAAAAAGTAACAAATTTAATGAATAACCCTCAAAATATGGGTGAAATAACACAAGAACAAGCTGATGCAATGGGTGCTAAACTTATTGTTGCAGATTTTGGAGCAGAGAGTTGTGGAGATGCAGTTAGATTATACTGGGCAGTTGACCCAAAAACAGATGTTATTTTAGAGTCAAAATTTAAAAGTTTTGGTTGTGGAACTGCTATAGCATCATCTGATACAATGGCTAGTTTATGTAAAGGAAAAACAGTTGATGAGGCTGTAAAAATTACAAATATTGATGTTGAACATGCAATGAGAGATAATCCAGATACTCCTGCTGTTCCTCCTCAAAAGATGCATTGTAGCGTTATGGCTTATGATGTAATTAAAAAAGCAGCAGCTGAATATAAGGGTGTTGATATGGAGAGCTTTGAACAAGAGGTTATTGTTTGTGAGTGTGCAAGAGTATCTTTATCTACTCTTAGAGAGGTAATTAGATTAAATGATTTAACTACTATTGAGCAAATTACAGACTATACAAAAGCTGGGGCTTTCTGTAAATCTTGTATTAGACCTGGAGGTCATGAAGCAAAAGATATATATTTAGTTGATTTACTTGAAGAGTATGAAAAAGAGAAAATAAGTAAAAATACTAATACAATGGCAGGTGGTGGAGCTGTTGCTTTTGCTGATATGACAGTTGTTCAAAAACTAAAAGCTGTTGATAGAGTAATTGATGATAATATTCGTCAAATGCTTATTATGGACGGTGGTGATATGGAGATTTTAGATATTAAAGAGAATGGTCAACATATCGATATTTATATTAGATATTTAGGTGCTTGTAGTGGTTGTGCTAGTTCTTCTACCGGAACACTTTTTGCTATTGAGAATATTCTTAGAGAAAAACTAGATGAGAATATTCGAGTTCTTCCTATATAAATAGATACCCATAAAGGGTATCTCTACTTAATAATTACTTTCTATAACAATATAATTTTAACTTTTTAGTGCTATAATTCAAACTAAAGGTAGTTTTATGAAATTTTCTTCTCTATTCTTAATACTCTTAGCTTTCTTTATAAGTGGGTGTAGTTCAATTCAAATTAAAAATAAAAAAGATTATGCTACTTACCTTAGTCCTAAATATATTAGGAGATTGGATTTTAAAGGGCATAATTTAGTTGCTACAAATATTGATAATCAATGGTATTTTGTAAGAAAAGATGGTAAAGCTATGCCTGTTATAAGTGATGATAAAGGAAAACCTGATAAGTTTAAAGAGGGTTTAGCTAGAACAAAAATCAATGGTAAAATAGGATTTTTTAATCGAGACCTAGATATGGTAATAGAGCCTTTTTATGATTTTGCTTTTCCCTTTCATAAAGGTATTTCTGATATTTGTGTAGGTTGTAAAGAGATTAAAGATAAAGGTATTAAAATGTTAGATGGTGGAGAGTGGAAAAGAATTAATAGGTCAGGTCTTATTATAGAAGAGTAAAATAGAGGAGTAGTTATGTTTTTAAAATCAATTACGGTTATTGGTACGGTATTAATTTTTGTAGGTTGTGGTGGAGATACTCCTAAAATAGAAAGTAGTAATAGTGTAGTTAACACTCCAACACCAAAACCAACAATAGATACGACAGAGTTAAATAGCGAATTAACACAAACTCAACAAAATATTATACAAGAGCATAATAAAAAAAGAGAAATATATTTTACAGATGCACCTTTAACTTATAGTTTAAAATTAGAAAATGAGGCACAAATTTATGCTAATATTTTAGCTAATAGTGGAGAATTTGAACACGATACTGAAAATAATCATAAAAAAAATTATGGTGAAAATCTTTACGCTTCAAGTAAAAATAGACCTTTAACAATATATGATGCAATGCCTAACTGGTTTGAAAAAGAAGAACCACACTATCATTATGAAGATGGAAGTTGTGATATTGGATTTCAGTGTGGACACTATACACAAGTTATTTGGCAAAATACAAAAGAGGTAGGTTGTGCTACTGCTAAATATAAAAGAGGTAACTTTAAAAATGGTTATGTTTATGTGTGTAAATATTATAAAGCAGGAAATATATATTTTAATCAAGAAGCACAAAAACCCTACTGTTTTTATGATACAAGTGATATTTATCTAAATAATACTCCATCAAATCTATCTCTTGCTGGTAAAAAATTCTCTATAGAACTTATAGTTGAAGATAGGGTAAATTGTACTAGAGATAATATTGATAACTCTGTTATTGAATTTAGTTCAGATTTAAAATCAGCTACTATTCCAGATTTTCAAATCTTTAATAATGGAAAGTATGCTAATAGTTTAGAGTTTGATAATATATCCATAGATAATAATATAATTACTCTTATAGGTATAAATAAAAATATATCTGATAGTGAATATAAAGATAAAATTATTTATATGAAAATTGAGATATTAGGTGAGAGTGAAGATTACTATTCTGCCAATATTGAGTGGAATGGATTAGATAGAGATTTACCTGAATATTCAAGAACTATGAAAGCTAAACTTTATAAATAGACTTCTCAACTTTTACACAAAAAATAGATATTCTACAGAAAATAAAAAAGAAAAGGAAATATATTATGAACCATATTTTTATTATTGCAACACCACTTATTTTAACTATACTATATCTTATAACAGAGAATTTATTAATTATAACTATAATTTTTAGTACAATTTTTCTATTAGGTTCAATGTATATATATAAAAATTTTGATAGAAAAGAGAGTTTAAATATTATTAAAGATAAAAACAGAATATATTTTAATCTAAGTGATGATGAGCTATTTTCAGTTAAAATATCTAAAGATGAATTACTATCAGATGTTTTAGTAGATGCCCTATTAAGAGAGTTGGCAACTATAGAAGAGATGGTAGATAGAATAGATTTTATAAACTTTAGAGATGATAAACTCCACAAAAGGTTAAATGAGATTATTCAACAAAATATAGACTAGCGTTTTTAATATCATTTTAGATAAAATTCTCATTAACTTATTTGATTAGTGGGAAATATAAACGAATGACATTAGAAATACAACGAATAGAGATGGTAAAAAAAATTGAAAATAAATTTAAACTCTATCCCTATATAAAAAAAGCATTTTTAGAGGTCAATCGAAAATCTTATGTACCAATAGGTTTTGGACATATAGCTTATGAGTTAGATGCCCTACCTATACAACAAAATCAATGGATTTCCTCCCCACTAACTGTAGCTAAAATGACACAATATCTTGAAATAAAAGGTGTTGACTCTATTTTAGAGATAGGGTGTGGAAGTGGTTACCAAGCTGCCATTCTTTCAAAACTATGCAGAAGAGTATTTACAATAGAGAGAATAGACTCTTTACTAAAAGAGGCAAAAGATAGATTTAGAAAAGATAAAATAAATAATATCTTTACCCGTTTTGATGATGGGCAAAGAGGTTGGAAAGAGTTTGCTCCTTTTGAGAGAATACTGTTTTCTGCAACTGCTAAAAAAATTCCTAAAGCTATATTTGAACAGTTAGCAGAGGGAGGTATTTTATTAGCTCCTATTGAAAAAAATAATAGTCAAATTATTACAAAATTTAGAAAAGTAAATGGTAAAATTACATCATCTGTTATAGAACCTTGTCTTTTTGTTCCAATTTTAGATGGAAGAATAAAATAGAACACTTAACTTAATGTAACAAAATAGAAAATCAAAATAGAAAAAATATAAAAAAGTATCACATTTAAACTTTATATTAAGAACTTTTAATTATTATTACAAAATTTTATTTTAAATTGTTAGGTGGTTTAATGGATTTATTAAAAAAGGTACTCTCTTTTATTGTTATTTTACAGCTATTAATGGTTCTTACCATATTAACTAAACGCTCATTGAATAAGGTTGATGATATTACAGACTCTTATAATCTGTTTATGATTAAACAAGAGTTATATCAAAAAGATATAACTCTTGCAAAAATTATTTCAGATAAAGAGATGATTAAAAGAGTTGTAGCTTCATTTGACTATAAAAAGTATCAACAGAGTAGATACTTACCTCTTGCTTGGCTTATTAAAGATAATCCTGTAATTACGAAAAATATAGAAGATAAAGCAAAAAAACTTTTAGGTAAACCTTATGTTTGGGGAGCAACAGGACCTGAATGTTTTGACTGTTCAGGATTTACTCAAAAAGTCTATAGAACAGTAGGGATTAATCTACCAAGAGTATCAAGAAGTCAAGCTAAAGTTGGAAAACTTGTTAGATTTAATGAACTTAAAAGAGGTGATATGGTCTTTTTTGATACAAGTAGAAAAAGAGTTGGAAAGGTAAATCATGTGGGTATCTATCTTGAAGATGGGAAATTTATACATGCAAGTTCTGGAAAACATAAAGTTGTAATTACTAGCTTTGATAAAAAACGATTTTATAAAAACCGTTTTCTTTGGGGACGAAGAATTATAGATAGTAATATCTAAAAATTAGATATTATCTATAGCTCTATTAATTCTATTAATAGTCTCATCAACTCCTAAAATAGCCATAATCTCATCTAATCCAGAACCAGTCATTGCTCCAAGTAGGCTAACTCTTAGTGGTTGCCCTATTTTTCCAAATCCTATGCCATTATCTGCTACAAATTTTTCTATAACAGCATGGTACTCTGGTGGAGTGTGTAGAGGTTTATCCCAACTCTTTAACATATTAGCGAAATTAGCTAAAATAGTTTTAGCTTCACCTTTAAATGCTTTTTTTGATGCTTTTGGATTATACTCTGTTGGTGCTATTAATATAAGATTTATCTGATTTGCTAACTCTACTAAAGTTTTACCTCTCTCTTTTGTTGCATCTAAAACTAACTCTAGTTTATCATGCTCTTCTATATCTACACCATAATCTTTAAGCAAAGATGCTAGTTTACTATTTGACATATTTTTAATATAGTGTGCATTTAGCCATAAAAGTTTATCTAAATTATAGTTTGATGAACTTCTGTTTATATCTTTTGGGTCAAATAGCTCTATCATCTCATCTACACTAAATATCTCTTGGTCTCCATGACTCCAACCAAGTCTTACTAAAAAGTTAAGTAGTGCTTCTGGAAGATAACCTAAAGCTTTATACTCCATAACATCAGTTGCACCATCTCTTTTTGATAGCTTTTTACCCTGTTCATTATTTATCATTGCTACATGATAGAAGTTTGGTATATTAAAACCTAACGCATTATATACTACTATCTGTTTAGGTGTATTATATAGATGGTCATCTCCTCTAATTACATCTGTAAGTCCCATTAAAGCATCGTCTATTGCTACAACAAAATTATATGTTGGAACTCCTCCAGCTCTTGCTATAATAAAATCATCAACCTCTGTAGCAGATATACAGATTTCACCTTTTATTCCATCATTAAAAATAATATCTCCACTAAGAGGTGCTTTTATACGAATAACAGGCTCAACTCCCTCTGGTGGAATTCCCTTAAAGTCTCTATATCTCCCGTCATATCTAGTTCTCTCACCCTTTGCCATCTGCTCTTCTCTTAGAGAGGCTAACTCCTCTTTACTCATATAGCACTTATATGCTTTTCCCTCATCTAAAAGTTGGTCTATATACTTTTTATAAATATCAAATCTTTTAGATTGATAGATAGCCTCTCCATCATACTCTAGACCTACCCAATTAAAGGCTTGTAAAATAGCCTTTTGGGCTTCGGTTGAATTTCTTGATAGGTCTGTATCTTCAATTCTAAGTAGAAATTTACCACTATTTTTTCTAGCCCAAAGCCATGAAAAAAGAGCTGTTCTTAATCCTCCAATATGTAAATATCCTGTTGGAGATGGTGCAAAACGAGTTATTGTCATTGTTTAACCTTATTTAAAATTATCAAAAATTATAGCCTAAGAGCTATTAATTTTTCGTTTATTATCCCTCTTATAGCATACTTAATGTAAAATCATAGAAATATAATAAAAGCGATAATATGATAATTTTAGGTGATAGATACTCTTTTACTAAAATAGAAGAAGAAAGATTAGCAAAACAGTTTGATAATATAACTCATATTAGTTATAAAGATATGTCTGTATCTAACTCTATTGAGAGATTAGATAATATATTATATAAAAACAGAACAACTGTTATTGTCTTAAATACAAAAGCTATTTTACCATCTAAATTATTAACATATTTAACTAAACTAGAACTTAGAGGTATTGAGTATATTACTATTGAAGAGTTTTTAGAGAAATATCTACATAAATGTTTAATTAGTGAAGATAGAGGAGATATATCTTCATTAAATAATATTAGCACATATACCACTTGGCAATATATACAAAAAAGAGTTATTGATTATATTAGTATCTTTTTACTACTTATTCCTACACTTATTGCTATGGTTTACTCTAAATATAGAATTAATAAAGAGTCAGCAGGACCTCTTTTTTTTAGGCAGCTTAGAGTTGGAAAAGATGAAAAAGAGTTTGAGTGTATAAAACTTCGCTCTATGTGTATAGATGCAGAAAAAAATGGAGCTAAATTTGCTTGTGATAATGACCCAAGAACATTTCCATGGGGTAAAACAATTAGACATAAAAAAATAGATGAACTTATACAAATATGGAATGTAGCTAAAGGTGAAATGCACTTTGTAGGACCTAGACCAGAGAGAAAAATATGGACAAAAGAGTTTGAAAAAAGTATTCCATTTTATAAACAGAGACATGTAGTAGCCCCAGGTATTACGGGTTTAGCACAAATAAAATATCAATATGGTTCAGGTAAATTAGATGCACAACAGAAACTTATGTATGATTTATATTATATAAAAAATTGGTCTATTCTATTAGAGTTAGAAATTATATATAAAACAGCACTATTTGTATTAACTAAAAAGAGAGAAAATCTATCCAATTTCTAATTTTAAATTAAAATAACAGTTTTAAACTTAAATAAATATTAACTTTTTTACATACATTAATATATATTTTAAAGGTTATATAAAGAAACTTATCTTATTATAGTATAAATTTTATATTATAATAAAGGTATGAAATATGTTTTTAATAAGAATTTTAATAATTATATCTATATTTTTTTCATTCAGTTTTTCAAAAGGCGAGGTTTCAAGAATTTTTGCACATAAAGAGAGTGCAAATAATACAACATACAGTGTAAATGGAACTAAATATAAATGGGGGAGAGGGGATAATCTTGTTATAGATGGATTTGAATATGCTGGACATAGATATAATTATGTAAGTAACTCCTCTATTATTAAGATTAGACGAGTTGATAATAGTTATGCTACTGGTGAGCCTTGTGGTCTCTTTGCTGAAAGAAAAGGGAATAAAGGTAATTATACGCTAGAAACAGACTATCCACAAACTAATGGCAGTTGTGATATGGCAAAAGTTATGGGGGGTAGAGTAATTAATATTGGAGCTTTAGACCTTTTTAAAAATGTATCTAATAATTGGGATACAGCTAAAAATATAGAGAGAGTTGATTTTATCTCTCCAAATGGGATTATAGCTCCTGCAAAAAGTAGTGATTTAACAAAAGCAGGTCATATTGTAACTGAAAAATCTGGAAACAATGAGTTACGAATTGCTCCTATATTATCTATTGATGCTAATAATAATCCTACATCTTATGGAAATCTTGTAAGAGTAATGCCTCATAGTAGTAGCTCTAGTTATATTCGTTATAAAAACTGTAATATTGAACTTCCTGATGGTAACTCTACATATAGAAGAGCATTAGGCTTCTATAGAGACAATAAAAAAAGTACTGAAGGACAACAAGGTAAAGTATGGCATCTTGGAAATTCAAATGAGCCAATGGGAATGGCTTTTGTATCTCTTAATGAGTTAGGAGTTAATGCAGGGCAGAAATATTATGGATTTTCATATTTTGGGCGAGATGTTACCTCATCTATGGATTTAACAGATATAAATACTTTTCCCCATGATACAAGTGGAGATACAGCTGACCCTTATGGTGGTGTTGCTAGTTATTTTGTTGATGCAGAATTAGGATATGGGATATGTTATGGAATGATAGACGATGGTAGAAGTATCTATGAGATGGATTTATCTTCTAGTAGTATATTTAAAGAGATTAAAATTGATGCAAAATTTCTAGGAGAAGGTACAGCCTATAGAGCTACAAATCATAAATTATATGCTTTTCAAACCTATACAAATAGTGGCTCAACTACAGAACATGGAGACTACTCAACTCTATATAGTATAGATTTTAATAGTAAAAATAGCCCAATTAATGTATATAAAGAGAAAGAACATATACTAGATTATGAGGTTGAAGGAGCAGAGTTCTATTATGACCCTAATATAAAAAAAGAGATATTATATATTATAGCCTCAAATAATCAAAAGAAAAACCGATATTATCTTCATGCTTTTTATGCAGATAATTGGAATAATGAACTCGAAGGTTATCCTAAAACTATTGCTAAATATAAATTAGATAGTTTAGCTATAGACCCAAATACAGGAGAGGCTTATGGAATAGATGATGCAGGGAAACATACCGCACCAAAAGTATATAAACTTAATCTTAAAACAGGAGTAGCAACATTTATATTTAAAGCAAGAGATAATTTTGATGCAGAAGGACTTGCTTTTGCTATTGATGGTAAACTTTATACAGAAGATGATGGGGGATATAGCAAACTACCTAGAAAAATATATCGAGTTGATTTAAAACAAAAAAGATTTATAGAGACTCGTAATCTAAGTGGAACAAGAGATATTGAAGGGCTTTCATGTAATGGTGTTCGTTCAGCACCAAAATTTACTATATCAGGATATATTTTTGATGATAACAATAGTAATGGAATAAAAGATGGTGTAGAGAGTGGATTAAACAAAGATAGTTTTATTAAAATATGTAGTAGTAATAATAAGTTTCTAAAGAGTGTAAAAGCAGATAATAATACAGGGAAATATATATTAAATAATATAATTTTAGGAGAATATAAACTAATAGAAGATGCCTCTAATACTCATGATTGTAATACATCAAAAGATATTGATGGATATATATCAACTAGTCAAAATATTATAGATATAAGTGTGAATACTAATATAAATAAAAATTTTGCTAATAGCAAAGATAGTATTAGCATACCTTTTACATGTTCTAATAATGCTTATATATTTAGTAGTAAAGCATTTAATGCCAAAACAGATGTTAATAGTTTTGATTTAAGTACAGGGGAAAAACTATCAAGTAAATATAATATTAATCGTTACAATATAAACGCTATTGGTTATAATGTTATAGATAATTATCTTTGGGGTTTTGATAGAGGAAGATACAAAGTAGTTAGAATTGATAGTAACTATACAAAAAGATTTTATAATATAGATAAATTACCAACATTTGAACCAGCAGATGATACATCTCCTACATATCATGCAGGAGATGTATCATTAGATGGAATTTTATATCTGTTTACTATATCTAAAAAAGATACTCTATATCTTGTTGATGTTAATCACCTATCTATAAATTATCTAAAGACTCTACCCTCTATACATTTAGATAGTGAAGTAGATGTATCAGACTTTGCATTCTCCCCTATAGATAATATGATATATACTGTTGATTGGAATGAAAATCTTATTAAAATTGACCAAAATAGTGGTAAAGTTACAAATTTAGGACATCTTGATGCAATACCAAGTTCAGGTAATGTTGCATCAATCTTTTTTGATAAAGATGGTAATCTATACGCACACCACTCTTATAAAGCTGATGTATATAAGATAGATATATCTAAAGTAAAAGCAGAATACTACTCTAATATAGGAACAACTTTGCATGGTGATGGTGCAAGATGTGCCAATGCTAAAATATCTGAAATAAAACCAAAAATATCTATAAATAATGTTACTAAACTAGAAGGAGATAGTGGATTTACAGATTTTAATTTTACAATATCTTTAAATAAACCTGCTCCAAAAGGTGGTCTAACTTTTGATTATACTACAAAAGATGGTACAGCAGGAGATGAAGATTTTAGTGATAATAATGATACCAATAATACAACTGTAAATAATAGTGATAACAATGATGATAGTAATAGTAGTAGTGGTGGTAGTAGTTGGTGGGATATAATTAAAGATTGGCTTAATGGTCAATCCTCACATCATGATAAAAAGAGTTTGACTTCTATAGAAAAACATAATAGTAAAAAAAATATCTCTTTTCAAAAAGAGGGTGATAGTGAAGATAATAATAATGAAAATAGTAATAATGGTGGTACTACAACTAATATAGCTGATTATAAAAAAATTGTAGGAAAAGTAACCATAAATGAGGGAGAGACAAATGCTACTATTAGTGTTAAAGTTATTGGGGATAATGAAGTTGAAGATGATGAAACATTTTATGTAGTTCTTCTTCCTTCTGAAATGAATTCTTTTATTCCTATTGGAACTGGTACTATTATTACTGATGATGAAAATATTAGTAAAAAACTATTAGCAGAGTATCGTTTTGATGAGTGTATTTTAAATGGAACTAATGGGGAAGTAAGAGATAGTAGTGGAAATAATTTTCATGGAGTAGCTATACTAAAAGATAAAGATGGAAAACTACCAATTACCTCTTCTAAAGAGAAGATAATTAATAGAAGTGCTAAATTTACTATGAGTGATAAAAGCTTTGTTAAGATTAGTAACTTTAATGATTTTAATAGTAGTAAATTTTCTGTCTCTATGTGGGTAAAAGTACATGAAAATGTTAATGGTTGGCAAACACTACTTCATAAAGGGGCTAGTAATAATGGAACTAATGGTGTCTTTAGAATTAAATATAACTACAACTATGGAAATGATAAATTAGGACTCTATACAACTTTTTCTGATAAAAGTAGTAGAAGTTTTTATAAAACTGATATAGGATTAAAAGATAAAGCTTGGCACTATTTAGCAGTTATCTATGAAAATAGAGAATATAAAATATATCTTGATAAACAATTAGTAGTCTCTAAAAAATATAATAAAGATTTAATATCCCCAAATAATGAGCTACATATAGGTGGAAAAGCTTATGTATCTAATATGTATATTGATGAGGTTAAAATTTTTGATACTGCTCTAAAGAGTAAACAGATTAAAGATATTTTTAATAATGAAAGTAGTGGTAAAAATTGGGACGGTAGCAATAGAGATGAATGTTTATGTTCTGATAGTATGACTCCATTTGTTTGTAATAACACACTATATATATCAAATAGAACAAAAATGGGAACAGGTAGTGGTGATAGTGGTAAAACTTGGCTTCATAGTATTGACCAAAATAGTACACCTTATAGTTTTAATTATATAGGTAATGGTTATAGTAGTAGCTATAATGCTCTAGGATATAATAGTGTAGATAACTTTATGTATGCACTTTTTGAAACACATCTTTTAAAAATTGATAGAGATGCAAAAGTTATAGATTTAGGAGCAGTTGAAGGGTTAACAACACAGCTTTATGCAGGAGCATTTGATAGAGATGGAAACTATTTTGTAAGTAGTAATGGTGGTGCTGATGATAAAATATATCAAATTGATATAAAAGAGAAAAAAGTAGTAAAAACTATAAATCTAAAATATAGCATAAAAGGTAAAAATGAGCCTGTTAAGTTTTGGGATATGACTATTGATAAGAGTGGAGACTACTTTTACGCTATGCTTTTAGATAATAGCAATGAAGATATAAATGATAAATTTGTAAAAATAGATAAAAATAGTGGAGTTATGAGCGTTATAAACGATAAACCAAAGGGTTTAGACTCTGCGATAGATACAATATTTTCAGATATAGATGGTGATATTTTTATAATGGAGCGTAATAATGGATTTTATAAAATAGATAGTGATACAGGAGATTTATATAAATTATCTACAACAGATGAATTAAGTTATTATAATGATGGTGCTAATTGTGCAGAAGCAAATATTAGTGAACCTTCAACTATTAGTATAGAAGAAAAAGTTGTGGATTTTGAGGGAGATAGTGGTAAAAAGATATTTAAATTTAATATCTCATTTAGTAAACCAGCTCCAGAAAATGCTGGTTTTTGGGTTAAATATAGTGATGGAGTTAATGCTATCTCCCCATTAGGTACAGCTTTTTATAAAGGTGAACACTCAAAAGATTATGATTTTAATGGAGATGCTAGATTTATAGATATTCCAAAAGGAACAACCTCTTATGAGTTAAATGCTACTATTTATGGAGATATAGAGATAGAGCCTAATGAGGAATTTTATATTGAAATTTATAATGGTAAAAATCTCGCTATAAAAAATGGTAAAGGTATTGGTGTAATTGTTAATGATGATAATGCTATATTTAATATAGAAAGAGTTGGAAGTAATAATATTAAGCCTACCAATATAGATGAGCAAAGAGAAAAAGAGTCACTATATACACAAATTTCAAATAGAGATTTTAACTACTGTATAGTAAGTTATGATAAAAATGAGTCAAATTTTAAAGAGTATCCTATTGAAGATATTACACTTAAAATTGAATTAATTGATAACACCTCTACAACTAATAAAGTTATGTATACATGTTATAAATATTTAGACCATAAAAGTAGTAGATTTGATATTACAGATAATCATGACCTAGAGTTAAATGCTACAAAAGATGCTATATATAAAATATCATACTTAGAGCATAATCAAACTATAGTAAAAGGTGATTTTAGTAATGGAAAAGCTTTTGAAAATAATAGTTCTATAAGAACTATCTATTCCAGAGATGATTTTTCTATTCGTCCTGCTGGATTTAAACTTATGCTTTGGGCAGATGATGGAACTATAAGAGACCATTTAGCTACAAGCAATCAAAAAGAGTCTTATGGCATAGCTTTAGCTTCAGGTTATAAGTACGAGTTACAAGTTAAAGCTCTTAACTATAAAGGTTTAATTGATACAAATTATAAACCTAAAATAAGTTATAAAAATAAAGAGTCAAATATATTATCTCCAATTCAAGAGGTTAATGCAACACTTCTATTTGATGGTAATAAGAGTATTTGTAATGATACTACAGATAAAGAGTTGAAATATTATGACTTTATAGATGGTATTAATAGTAATAAAGAGTTTTCTCGTGATAATGTTGGTAATTTTATTATTAAAGTAAAAGATGAAAATTGGACAAATCTTGACCACTATAATGGAACTAGTCAATTAGGTTGTAATATAAATTCTTCAAGTAATGAACTAGATAGTAGTGGTAAATTTGGGTGTAATATAGATACAACTTTTAGTATAAATTCAGACGACCCATTATATAACCACTATTATGACTTAAAGGTATATTTCCAACCATACAGTTTTGATGTTAATTTAGATGTAAAGAGTAAAACCAATAGTGGACATAATGACTTTTTATATATGGGTGATTTAACCCAAAGTGATAAAATGGCTATTTTAATAGATGGAAATATTACAGCAAAAGAGAAGGGTGGTAAGATAACTACTAACTTTACAAAAGATTGTCTAGCTCATAAAGTTCAACTATCATTAGATTATACTATAACAACAGATAGAGGAGTTTTCCATAATCCTAACCCTGATACTGTTGTCATTAAAACTACTAAAAAAACAGCTTCTAATGCAGAAGGAGATATTGTTAAAATACAAAAAAAAGAGCAACTTAACAGTAATATTAAAGATGATGAAAGTGATGATGATGACGATGATAATGAAGATGAGAATAGTTTACAAATATTTGAAACTAACGCCCTTGATAATAATATAACAATAAAAGAAGAAGATTTTAAAAATAGTAAAAAAGGTTCAGTAGATATAGCACTTCTATATAATATAAAAAAGAGCTTTAATAAGACTATAAATCCAGTAAAAATAGATTTTCATAAAGCAAAAGTATCTTCAATAGAAGCAGGAAGTAATTTAGCAGATAATGAGATTAATGATTTTATTCCAACAGGAGAACAGATTTTAAATAAATCTAAAACTCTCTATTATGCTACAGTTATGCCAGATAAAGAGAATTATCCCGATAGCTTTTCTTCATCTATCTCTACCCCTATTGGTGCTTATATATATTGTGATTTTAATAGAACACTATGTAATGATATGGTAGGTGATAATGGTTTAAATAGCTTTAAAACGCAAAATGGTTGGTACACATCAGCATTTCATAATAGTACAATTGATGGAACAGTAAACCCAAAACAATCAGATACACTCTCTACTCGTAATAATAGATTGGAAAGTATATCTATTCAACCAAACTCTATACCAAATTTTAATCAAGGAAGAAAAGGAAGATTAGAAAATTTAAAAACAAACTATATAGGTCCTGTTATATCTCTAACTACTCCTGTAGAGGTTGAAGTAAATTTAAATCCATCTCCATGGTTATCATATCACCCTACTCCTAGTAGAGGTGGAAACCCTTTTTATCATGTAAAATTTAGAGCAGATAATAATGGAACAATGAGTGGAGTAGGACAAACAGGAAATATTATTGGTGTAAAAGGAAATAGAAAACCTACAAATAAAATGGATTGGTAAAAGATATGATAAATAAAAGATTTAAAAAAGGTATAGCAATGATAGAACTTATCTTTGCTATAGTTATTATTGGTATTGTGCTACTTTCTACTCCAATGTTAATTCAACAATCAGTAAATAGTGGATTTGTAGCACTTCAACAAGAGGCAATAGCTGCATTATCTTCTCACTCTGGAATACTTCTTAGTAAACATTGGGACGAGGGAGATGCTAATAATACAACTGGTGTTGCTCCTATTATACAATTAACAAGTCCAAAAGCAAATTCACCTTTTAAATTGGCTGGAATAATTGATATAAATCTCTCAAGTAGAACAACAGCTGTTGGAGATGATAACTTAACTATTACACCTATTGGAACTGATGGAAATGAGACTTTTGATATATTTGATGATATTGATGATTATAATAATGTAGAGTTAAACTTAACTATCTTTAATAATGAGACAACAACGGCTAGTTCTGGAGATTATGTTGACCAAAATATTACAATAAAGACTATAGTCAGTTTTGCAAATGATAGACCAAATGGAAATAATAGTGATTTAAATGATACTGTTATTAATGCAGGAAATACTATATTTACTAATCAAAATGTATATCCCAATAATAGCAATATAAAATTTATAAAAACAAATCTAGTAAGTAATAATACGGCAGTACCAGAATTGGAAAAAAATATTACGCTAGAGGCTTTTTCATGTAATATAGGAACATATAGTTTAGGGGAGGCACAATATTGAAAAATAGAAAAGCATTTTCACTTATAGAGGTTGTATTTGTACTTGTAATACTTGGAATTGTAGCATCTATTGTATCACAAATTATTGTTCAAGTTTATGAGAATTATATTTTACAAAGAGCTATTTATAATGTGAGTACAAAGACTGAACTTGTAGCAAATCAAATAGTTAACCGTTTAACATATAGAATTCAAGGAACTACTATATCAAAAGACCATAAAGCATTTCTTGATTATAAAAATCTTGGTACAGCTATTGCAGATACGGATTGGTTAGCCATAGAAGATTTACCTATTGCTGGTACTAAATATACAACTATTGAGTGGATAGGATATGATAATGATAGTTTTTCATCTCATACTAATCCAAATTGGAGTGGAGTAGCTAATTATGAGACTGCTTCTATAAATAAATTTACAACTCCTGCTTCAACATTAGAAAATGTGGCTACTATTATAAATAATCTATCAAATGGAAAAGTTGATTTAACTTCCAATAAACCAGCTTCTGTTCTGTTTATGCAAAATGATAACTACTATACAGGAAGTAGTGAATATAGCCCCTTATGTATGGGATTAATACCAGAGTTAGCCACAAGTTCTACAGATTGTATATTTCCTGTTTGGGCAGATAGTAATACATCATTAACTTTTACTAGAAGCCAAGACCCAAATAGTGCTACTATTCGACCCAAAATTATTACAGAGAGATATAAATTAGCATGGAGTGCTTATGCTATTGCACCAGAGGCTGATGGAAAAGGGCTTTTTAATTTAGTTCTATACTCAAACTATCAACCATGGAATGGAGAGAGCTATATAGACAATAATATAACAAAACATACCCTAATGAAAAATGTATCTGTTTTTAAATTTTCAGAAAATGGTGGTGTTATACACTTTAAACTTTGTGCAACAGAGTTATTGGGTGATACTAATATTAGTACTTGTAAAGAGAAAGCGATAATACGATGATAGATAAGAATATAAGACATAAAAAAGCCTTTTCAATAGTAACAGCTATATTTGTTATTTTTATAATGAGTTCTTTAACAGCACTTATTATGGGAGTTAGTAGTAAAACTGTAAAATCAACAACCAAACAGTATCAAAAAGAACAAGCTTCACTTCTAGCTAGAAGTTATACCGAACTTGCAATGCTTTATATAATCAATTATGATAGAAGTGGTGGTAACTGTTTAGAGACCATTAATGCCTCTTTTGGAGAGCCTAATAACCTTTATACTATAAAGACTAATATTAAATATATTGGAAATAAACAGCTCTTATTAGACTGTCCTCCAAATATAACTCAAGATTGGAATGTATCAAATCCTACAGGTTTTGACTCTTCTATATCTCTTATTATTGATGTTTTTGTAAACTATAAAGATTTTGATGACCCAATTGATAGAAACATAACATTTCATAGAAGAACAATTCAGAAACTATAATTTGTTTACTTTTTGTTTATATAAATTGGGTATAATTAAAAACTTAAAATAATAGTAAAAAAGAGTTATTAATTTATAATAACTTGTTTTAACTAATTAAGTAAAAACAACAAAAAGGATTTATCATGAGTAAAAATATAGTGGGAAGACATTTTGACCTATCAGATTCTATTAGAAATCATATTTCAGATAGTATTGATGAATTGGACAAATATAACTTAAATATTATTTCAACTAGCACTATTATCTCAGGTGATAATAAAAATAAAGAAGGTGTATTACTAGAGCTTGTTATTAATCTAAAAGATAAAAATACAATAGTTATTACACAAAGAGATAAAGATGTATATGCTGCATCTGATACTGCAATGAATAGAGCTCAAAAAGCACTTAGAAGATATGCTGATAAGGTTAAAGACCATAAAGTAATGTCATTTAAAGATATGGGTGTAGATGCTGAAGCAGTACTTGATTTAGAACCTGAAGAGGTAGAGATAGTTCCTATGGATTTAGAACTTCATAAACCACTAGATTTCGACGAAGCCATTGAAGCATTAAAGGCAGAGAAAAAACGACAATTTATTGTATTTAATGACTACGACGGACTCATGAGAGTTATGTATAAAAGAGCTGATGGTAAATTTGGTTTATATTAAGCCATAATTTTAAAAGACATTATTAATACTGTTTTAATAGTGTCTTTTTTTCAAATATAATAACTATTCATATAACACATTTTTTTTATTAATTTCCTTAAAAATCACGCTTATATCACATTTTTCTGACATTATATAGCATTGATTATATTATAATAGGTAAGAATATCCCTAAAATAATATAAAAGATATTGATAAGAGGGAGAATGTTTGAGAATATTAAAAAAACTAATAATTTTGTATATTGAAAATAAAAAACAAATATTAGACAGATACTCACCACTTCTAAAATCTAACTGTGACATTTTATATATTACTAATAGTGCAGAGGAGGCTTATAGAGTATATAAAGAGAAAAGACCACATATTATAGTTATGGATTTATATGTTGCAAGGTTAGGTGGTGAGACGATTGCTAAAAAGATTAGAGAAGAGGATGAGAATACAGCATTTATAGCTTTAACCGATTATGCTAATAGGGAGATATTACTAGAGATTGTTAATTTAAATTTTTCAAGCTACCTAGTTAAACCTGTAGATGATTTTAAGCTCCTAAATGCTCTTCTTAAAATATCTAACAAAATAAATAAAGAGAAGATAACATATTTAACAAAAAATTGCTCTTGGAATAGTAGTAGTAAAACACTCTTTTTTAAAGATGAAGCACTATTTTTAACAAAAAGAGAGCAGAAACTTCTTGAACTACTTATAGAAAAAAATGGTACAGCATGTAATGATGATGAGATCTTTTTTTATGTTTGGGAAAATGATTTTGATAAAACAGTTACAAATGCTTCAATAAGAACACTTATAAAAAATTTAAGAAAAAAAATACCTAGAGGTTTAATTGAAAATCAATATGGAGTTGGCTATAAAATAAACATATAAGTTTATCTTTTACACAATTATTGTACTTTTTCCACACATTTCTTCTACTTTTTTTTGAGACTATTATCATCTCGGAATAAAGGGAAATAAAATGAGAAAAGTAAAACAGTTAAAAATATGCAAAAACAGCTATTATATAGTTTAGGGAGAAAAGTATGAAAAATTTGGAAAACCTAACTTTATTATATATAGACTTTGATGATTTTCAAAGAAAGAGATATTTATCTCTATTTAAAAACTACTTTAGAGATATATTTGTTACATATAAAGACCCATTGGATTTTTATTATGACTATAGTCCAAATGTCATTATAGTTGAACTATTAGTACCTACTGCTATAGAGTTTGTTCAAAAGGTGAGGAAGATTGATGAAAAAGTTTTAATAATAGCATTAACAAGAGACTCTAGTGTTAAGACTTTAATGAGCGTCGTTGAGTTATCTTTTTCTAGTTATATTATAAAACCAATTAGTGATAAATTACTAAGAGATGAGCTAATAAAAATCTCTAAAAAAGTTGAAAACCGAGATAAAATTTATCTACCTCAATTTTGTCAATGGGATATAAAAAGCAAAACTCTGCTATATAAAGATACAATAATCTTTTTAACAAAAAGAGAGTCAAAATTATTTGAACTACTTATTGAAAAAAAAGGTGAATTTTGTAGTGATGATGATATTCTATTTTTTGTATGGGGTGATGATTTTGATAAATCCATAACAAAATCATCTGTAAGAACACTAATAAAAAATCTAAGAAAAAAGTTACCAAACGGTTTAATTGAAAACCAATATGGTGTAGGATATAAGATAATAGCCTAATATTTACTTATAGAAAAGAGTTATTAAAGAGTATTCCTATATCTCTTTTTCCACTCTTTTTCAAATTTCTTTCGTTTAATAAAAGATAGTTTTTCTATAAAAACTCTACCTTCAAGATGGTCTATTTCATGTTGAAGTGCAACTGCTAAAAAATTATCATCTTCTATAGAGTGTTTTTCTCCATAACGGTCTTGATACTCAATAGAGACATATTTTGCTCTTTCAATATCTTCGTAAATACCAGGAATACTTAAACAACCCTCTTGATGTTTTTCTACACCACTTTTTTCTATAAAAATAGGATTAATAATCTCTAAAGTATTCTCTTTTAGCTGTTTAGCTTCACCATTTTCATCTTCTGGAGGAATATTTATTATTAATGCTCTTTTAGCAACTCCTACTTGAATAGCTGCTAAACCTACACCATTTTTACTTACCATTGTTTCATACATATCATCTAAAAGAGTATGAAGTTCATTATCAAAAGAGGTTACCTCTTTTGATATAAGTTTTAGTCGTTTATCAGGATAGATAACTATATCACGAACCATTATAAAACCTTAACTAAAACTTTTTGTAAGAACTTTATCAATAAGACCATACTCTAAAGCCTCTTGTGAAGACATAAAGTTATCTCTTTCTGTATCTCTTTCAAGTTCTTTAGCTGTTTTATCGCAATTTTTAGCCATTATCTCATTTAGAGTATCTTTAAGTCTTTGTATCTCTTGGGCTTGAATTTGAATATCTGTTGATTGCCCTTGTGCGCCACCTGATGGTTGGTGTATCATAATTCTAGCATTTGGAAGAGCATATCTTTTTCCCTTAGTTCCAGAAGAGAGCAAAAAAGCACCCATAGATGCAGCTTGACCAATACAGATAGTTACAACATCGGGTTTAATATAGTTCATAGTATCAAACATAGATAGCCCTGAAGTTATAACTCCACCTGGAGAGTTTATGTAAAAATATATATCTTTATCAGGGTCTTGTGCCTCTAAAAAGAGAAGTTGAGCTACAATAGTAGATGCTACTTGGTCATTAACTTCACCACTTAACATAATAATTCTATCTTTTAATAGTCGTGAGTAGATGTCATAACTTCTCTCTCCACGACCTGTCTGTTCTACTACATAAGGGATATAGCTCATCTTATTTATCTAACCCTAAAATTTTAGAGAATAGTTTATCTTCAATCATTCCCATTTTAATAGCAGGAAGAAGATTATTCTCTTTGTAGTAGTCAACAACTTGTTGTGGCTCTTGTCCACTCATTATCGCTTCATAATAAATAGTTTGAGTTACCTCTTGGTCTTCTACTATAATTTTCTCTTTTCTAGCAATAGCATCAACTAAGAAAGTAGCTTTTACAGAGTTTCTTGCGTCTTCTCTTAAAGACTCTCTAAGCTCATCAATCTTTTCATTATTATCTTTATATTCAGCTAACTCCTCTTCACTCATTGTTTGAGCTTTTTGATTAACTTGTGCATCAATCTCTTGCTCTACAATATTATTAGGAAGGTCAAACTCATACTCTGCAACTAATGCTTCAATAAGTTTTGGTTTAAGCTCTTCATTATATAATTTTGCAACTTTTTCAGATTTAATCTGCTCTTTTACTTGCTCTTTTACAGTATCAACTGTAGCATCATCTTTACCAGGAAGAAGTCTTTTTACCATATCTTCATCAAGTTTAGCTTCACCTTTAGCTTTAATGCTATTTAGTGTTACAGTAAACACTGCCTCTTTTCCTGCTAAATCTTTAGATTGATAATCTTCTGGAAATGTAACAATTATATCTTTAGTCTCACCTGCATTCATTCCTATCATTTTATCTTCAAATCCACCAATGAATTGACCTGAACCGATAACAAGCTCAAACTCTTCAGCACTTCCACCATCAAACTCTACACCATCAATTTTACCTACAAAATCAAAATTTGCTTGGTCATCTTTAGCTAAAGGTCTATCTTCTTGAAGCTTTTTATATGGAGTATTATTCTCTAGTAGTTCATCTATTCTCTCTTGAAGCTCTTTCTCTTCAACAGTTGGTTCATCAAAACTAGGAGCTAATTTTTCATAACCTTCAGCTTCAATAGTTGGTTTAAGAGAAATCTCTAATTCAATATCAATTCCATTATCAGTTTTTTCATATTTTTTAAAAATTGGCTCACCTACAATATCTTCTGATTTAATATTAAGCTCATCTTGTGCTTTTTTCATAATTTCAGATACAACATCACTTTCAGCCTCTTGTTGAAGTTTTTCACCATACATCTTTTTTATAATAGCTACAGGAACTTTACCTTTTCTAAAACCATCTACACTTTGAGTTTTAGCAAGTTGTTTAGCTATTTTATTTATATTTTTTTCAATGTCAGCATTCTCAATCTTTGCCGTTACTAAGACATTTGCTGTATCACTCTTTACTGCTGTAATGTTCATTACAATCCTTTTTTACATAATAATCTTGGAATTCTAGCAAAAATAGGCTAAAGGCTTAATTCAATTCAAACTAAACTAAGTAAAATTTTAGATAACCTAAAAAAGGTTATCTAACTTATTAAACTACTCTAACAGCAATAACTCCATCTATACTTTTTAATTCATCTATTAAACTATCAGTTATATCACCATTAACATCTATAATATTATAAGCAATATCACCACGGCTTTTATTTAGCATATCACAAATATTTATACTATTATTTGCTAAGACTTTAGTTAGTTCACTAATTATATTTGGTACATTTCTATTAGATACTGTAATTCTTTTTCCATCTTCTTTTTTCTTAAGATAACATTTTGGAAAGTTTACAGAGTTTCTAATATTTCCATTTTCTAAATAGTCTTTTAACTCTTTTGTCGCCATAATTGCACAATTCTCTTCAGACTCGGCTGTTGATGCACCTAAATGTGGAATAGGAATAATGCCTTTTACACCTAAAATATCAGCTGTTGGAAAATCAGTTACATAACAAGATACTTTTCCATTACTAATAGCCTCTTTTATATTATCATTATGAACTAATCCACCTCTAGCGAAATTCATAATTTTTACACCATCTTTCATCATAGCAAAAGTTTTACTATTAAACATATCTTTTGTACTATCTAATAGTGGTACATGAATTGAGATATAATCAACTTGAGATAAAAGAGTCTCTAAACCTGTAGCTTTTTGAATATCACTAGATAACTCCCATGCGGCTTCAACTGAAAGATAAGGATCATAACCAATAACACTCATACCAAGTTCAAGTGCTGTATTAGCAACCATTGCACCAATAGCCCCAAGTCCTATAACACCTAAAGTTTTACCTTTTAACTCATTTCCTGCAAAGTTTGATTTACCCTTTTCTACAAGTTTTGCTACATCTTCTTTATCTTTAATACTCTGAACCCACTCTACACCACCAACTATATCTCTTGATGCAATTAACATACCTGTTAAAACTAGCTCCTTTACGGCATTTGCATTTGCCCCAGGGGTATTAAAAACTACTATTCCTTTTTCGCTACATCTATCTATTGGAATATTATTAACTCCTGCCCCTGCTCTTGCTATTGCTTTTAGGCTAGATGGAAACTCCATATCGTGCATTTTAAAGCTTCTTAAAATAATACCATCAGGAGAGGTAAATTCACTTGCTACTTCATATTTATCTCTTGGAAAAAGGTCTAAACCTTTTGGTGAGATTTGATTTAATGTTTGAATTTTTAACATCTTAACTATTCTCTTTTTGGAATTTTTCCATAAAATCAACTAAGGCTTCAACACCCTCAATAGTCATAGCATTATAGATAGATGCTCTAAGTCCACCAATAGAACGGTGTCCTTTTAATCCAATCATTCTAGCTTCAGTTGCCTCTTTTGCAAATTTAGCCTCTAGTTCAGAGTTATTTGTTCCATCACTATTTTTAATATTATATGATACATTCATTAAAGAACGAGACTCTTTGGTTGCATGTCCTTTATAAAAACCATTGCTATTATCTATTGCATTATATAAAAGTTCAGCCTTTTCTATATTTTTCTTTTGTATAGCTTCAATTCCACCATTTTTCTTTAACCAATGTAAAATAAGATTTAAGATATATATTCCAAATGTTGGAGGTGTATTAAATAGAGAATCTTTATCTGCATGAGTTTTATATTTTAGCATTGTAGGAATATTATCTCCTCCTCTTGCTACTAACTCTTTTTTAATAATAACTATAGTTAAACCAGATGGTCCTGCATTTTTTTGAGCTCCTGCAAAAAGCATATCAACTTTATTCCAATCAATAGGATATGAGAAAATATCACTTGAAGCATCAACTATTAGTGGTGCTTTAGTTGTTGGGAAGTTATGATACTCTGTTCCATAAATAGTATTATTTGAAGTGATATAAGCATAATCTGCACTATCATCAAACTCTATATTTTCAGGAATTCTATCATAAGTTGTATCTTTTGAACTAGCTACTACTTCATAATTAATCCCTTGAATTTTTGCCTCTTTAATAGCTTTTGAAGACCAACTACCACTATCAACATATTGTGCTTTTCCTCCAAGAGATAGGTTCATAGGTATCATAGCAAACTGTAAAGATGCACCACCTTGAAGAAATAACACATCATAATCTTCAGGCACTTTATAAAGCTCTCTTATTAGAGACATAGCTTCACTATGAACCTCATCATACATTTTTGAACGGTGAGACGCTTCCATAATTGAAAGCCCTTCACCTTTATAATCTACTAATTCTCTTTGTGCCTCTTCTAAAACCTCTAAAGGTATTGCTGAAGGTCCTGCACCAAAATTAAATATTCTATTCATTATTGCTCCTATTTTTTTAAGTTTGATATTATCTCTAAAAAAGTTTAAAAAGAATATAGAAATAAACATATAGAAACAATTATTTTAATATATTATCAGCTACTATAACTCCATCTTTATCTACATATATATAATCTCCCTCTTTAAAAATAACTCCTCCAAATTCTAAATCAACTCCTCTTAAAGCTTTATTCTCCTCAAAACTTTTTCTAGGACAAGTTCCAACTGCTAAAAGCCCTACAGGTATTGTTTTTGTAACTTTAGTATCACGAACAAAACCATTAATAACTATACCAGCCCAGCCATTTTTATAAGCAAAACCCATAAGAGTATCACCAACAACTGCGTAAAAATCTTTCCCATTATCCACAACGGCAACTTTTCCCCTACCTTTCTCATCTCTTAGCATTTTAACTAACTCATGATTATTTTTATTTAATTTAATTGTAACTATCTTTCCACTGAATTCTCTAACCTCTCCATAAGATATTAGAGGTTTCTCTAATACTTGAATTTTATCTTTATACCTATCACATAAATCTGCTGTTGAAACGGTCATATCTGCTCCTATTTTTATGTAATTATACAAAAATAAACACTAAATATCACCACAATTAACAGTATGTTTTGATAGATTATCATCTATACTACTGATATTTAAATCATTAGCATAATAAAAACACTCCTCATACCCTTTATCTTGATTATAGAGTATTTTGTAGTAACCATCAGAGATAGCAATTTTATCTTCTCCTATATATTTAGGTTTACTACTAAATTTAACTACATTTACAATATCTAACTCTCCCAACTCCACAGCTTTATCTCTAGCATACTGTTCAACGTTAACCCACATCTCTTGATTTACAATAGGAGCTTGTGGAATGATATTTGCTAAAGAGTATGTAGCTTCTAAACTCTCAATACTCCAATCAAATGAGGCATCTGGTGCTAAATGTCCTCTATTATATCCAGAACCAATATAATCACTATATTTTACTCTATATGGTTTATCAATAAGTTCTTCTTCATAAAATAGTGGTCTATCTTCAATATCTAACTTATTAACTAAATCACCCTCTAGTGTGTAAGCTACACTTTTAGCTGATTTTAACTTAAAGTCATAACATATTACAAAAAACTCTTTATCTATAATCTGATTACATCTACTACTATTTATAAATTTCTCTCTAAATCCTACTGTAACTATAGTAGTATTATTTTCTATAATAGTCTCTTCAATAGTGCTACTAATATTACCATTTTCTACTATTGGAGTACTATTTAATATATTGTCTATTGATGAGGATTGAGATGAATTAGAGTTAATATTACTATCTAAATCACTATTATCAACTATAGGTTCTAAGGGTTTTTTTGATGGTATAGGAGAAGGTGTAGATGTATCTAATGGTTCTTGTGCCACTTCTATAAGAGTTGTTTGTTCTGTATTTAAATTCTGATTACTCTCATTATTATAACTCTCAACCGTTCCACACCCTATAAAACATAGTATATAGATACCAATAGATAATCTTTTAAAAAACATAAACAACTCCAAATCTAATATTTATCTTAAGATATAATATTAGATTTTTACTTAAATAAAACTTTTAAATTCTATATTAAGTCAACTCCTTTATCACCTTTTACTATTTCACCAATAATATAACCATCTGTATTAGCTAAGATACTCTCTACATCTTCTTTATCTACTACAAGTATCATACCAACACCCATATTAAATGTTCTAAACATCTCATTACTATCTACATATTGACTCATAAATTCAAATATAGGCAATACTCTAATATTATCTTTTTTAATTTTAGCTCTCATTCCATTGGGTAAAACTCTAGGTAGATTTTCAATAATACCACCACCTGTAATGTGTGCTAGGGCTTTGATTTTATCTCTATTTGCTTTAAACTCTTTTACATATATTCTAGTAGGAGTTAATAGTGTATCAATAAGTGGTTTACCATTAAAATCATCTTCTAAATTCATATTTAATTTTTCAAAAAATAGTTTTCTAACTAATGAAAAACCATTTGAGTGAATACCTGAACTTGGAAGTGCTATAATAGTTTGACCCTCTTTTACATTAGATAGAGTATCAAGCTCACTTCTCTCTGCTACACCCACAGCAAATCCTGCCAAATCAAAATCGTCATTAGAATACATTCCAGGCATTTCAGCAGTCTCACCACCAACTAAAGCACACTCCCCTCTTCTACACCCTTCAGCAATTCCTGCAACTACTGTTTTTGCATTTTGGGGTACAAGATGACCTGTTGCATAGTAGTCTAAAAAGAACATTGGAGTTCCAAAATTACATATAAGGTCATTTACACACATAGCTACTAAATCAATTCCAACTGTATCAAATCTATTACTATCAATTGCTAGTTTTAACTTAGTTCCAACTCCATCAGTTGCAGATAAAATTACAGGTTCTTTATAACCAGAAGGCATAGCATAAGCTCCTGCAAAAGAGCCAATTCCACCAATTACATTTTTATCGAATGTTGATTTTACATCAGATTTAATAGCCTCTACAAAATTGTTACCTGCATTTATATCAACTCCAGCATCTTTATATGAAATATTTTCCATTACTCTTTATCCTTATTACATAATGGAAAGGCATTTTTAAGCAGTTGTGTAATGTAACAAAAATTAGTAAATCCACTAACTATTAAAATAACCATAGTTCCAAATTGTAACAAAAATCCAGCCTTAAGTGAACCAGTTGCGGCTAACATCATTGCCATACCCATTACCATAGCTAAAAGAATTTTTTGTAGTCTCTCAACACACATAATACCCTCCAATTTTTTTTGCGATATTATATCGTAAGTTAGCTTTTTAACTTTCTTTTTGAAATCTGTTCTCATATATAGAAAGTATAATTATAATTGCCACTCCTAAATCTATCATAACATCAGCATAGTTAAAGACAGCAAAGTTAAATCCACAATGCCAAGCTACATAATCCACTACACCCTCGTGAATAAATCTATCATATAGATTACTAATAGCACCTCCTACTATTAAGCCTATGGCAAAAGCATACTTTTTTAAATAACCATCATATATAACAAATATAATTATTGCTATAATTAAAGCTAACTGTATCCATTTAAGATACCCTCCTAAAAAAGCAAACATCGAAAAAGCCACACCTGTATTATAGTGTAGCTCTAAATTTATACATGAACCTTCTAAATAGTAGCCTCCATTAACAAAAAGCATTTTTATATTTTGGTCTATAACAATAGTACCTACTACTGCTAATAGAAAAATAGTTATATATCTAATCATTATGTTAATGCCTTAGTAAAGAACTCCACACTCTTTTTCATTATCTTCTCTAGTGCCTCTTTATCTTTTCCTTCTATAAGTATTCTCATTAAATTTTCAGTTCCAGAGTATCTAATAACATGACGCATACCTAAAGACTCTACCTCTTTAAATAATTCATCTGAACCATCTATTTCATCAATAGGTTTTTTATAAGATATTTTAATATTCTCTTGAAGTTGTGGAGATAGTTCAAATATATCAAAAGCTTCACTTGTTTTTTTACGGCTATATAAAATATATGCTAATACTTGAAGTGCAGTTAAAAGTCCATCTCCTGTTTTTGCATAATCTGAAAATATAATATGTCCACTCTGTTCACCACCAAAATTTGAACTAATATCTTTCATAACCTCTAAAACATGCTTATCTCCTACATCACTTCTAACTAAAGATATACTATTATCAGCTAAATACTCCTCTAAAGCTAAATTACTCATAATTGTAGCTACAACTCTATCTTCTATAAGTTTACCTTCTCTTTTTAGATAAACAGCCAAAGCTCCAATTAATTTATCGCCATCAATAATCTTTCCATTCTCATCAACAACTACAATTCTATCAGCATCTCCATCAAGTGCAATTCCAATATCAGCTTTTTTTTCAACGACTTTTTGGGCTAAATAATTTGGATGCATAGCTCCACAATTTGTATTAATATTAAATCCATTAGGATTTACACAGAGAGGAATAACATCAGCACCTAACTCTTCAAATATAGTTGGGGCAACGCTATATGATGCACCATTTGCACAATCAACTACTATTTTAACTCCTGCTAATGTTAACTCTCTAGGAAATGAGTTTTTAATAAGAACTATATATCTACCAATTACATCATCTATTCTTTTTGAACGACCAATATTATCTTTTATAGCAAAATTATTTTCAATTTTTTCTATATTATCAAATATTCTCTCAATAGCCTTTTCATCAATCTGATTTAGTTTATTACCATCACAATTAAAAAACTTAATTCCATTATCATAATAAGGGTTATGAGAGGCTGTTATCATAATACCTGCATCACATCTCATATTTTCAGTTAAAAATGCAATAGCAGGAGTTGGCATTGGACCTATTTGGACTACATTATATCCAACAGCAGTTAAGCCTGATACTAAAGCATTTTCTATCATATATCCACTTCTTCTTGTATCTTTTCCGACTAAAATTTTATTGGTTTTTGCTTTTTTTCTAAAATATATTCCAGCAGCCATAGCAAGTCTCATTACTGTAAAGGCATTAAGCTTCTCTCCTGCTAATCCTCTTACACCATCAGTTCCAAATAGTTCCATCTATATTCCTTAAGATAAATTTAATGAAATTTTATCATAATCTCATAAAATCAACCTCTTAAGAGAAATCAAGATATAATACGCCCATTTAATTTATAGCGATATATCGCATCTAAAGGTTAGTTTTGAACGAGAATTTAATAGGTTATATTAATAACCAAGGAGAAATTATTGATACCCAGAGTGCTAAAGATAGCTCTGAATATAGAGAGATTGAGTATAGTAATTCAGATAAAGCATTAGAGATAATAAGACACTCAACAGCACACCTTATGGCACAAGCTATTAAGGAGTTATATACAAATGCTAAATTTTTTGTAGGACCTGTAGTTGATGAGGGGTTCTATTATGATTTTAAAGTTGATGAGAAAATTGGTGAAGATGATTTAAAGAAAATCGAAAAAACCATGAAAAATCTTATTAAGAAGAAGTATAAAATAGAAAAATATGAGATTTCAAAAGAAAAAGCTTTAAAAAAATTTAAAGGTGATGAGTTAAAACAGGCTGTTTTATCTAAAATTCCTGATGAAGTAGTATCTATATATAAGCAAGGAGAGTTTGAAGATTTATGTCGAGGTCCTCATGTTCCAGCGTTAAGGTTTTTAAATAATTTTAAACTTACTCGTGTAGCTGGAGCATATCTTGGTGGAGATGAGAATGCTGAAATGTTAACTCGAATTTATGGTATTGCTTTTGCCGATAAAGAGTCTTTGAAAAGTTATATAAAGATGATGGAAGAGGCTAAAAAAAGAGACCATAGAAAGATAGGTAGCGAGATGGAGCTATTTATGTTTAATGAAGAGAGTGGTGCAGGGTTACCTTTTTGGATGCCAAAAGGTGCGAAGCTTAGATATAAGCTAGAGAATATTTTACATAAAGCTCATATTAGAAGAGGTTACCTTCCAGTTAGAGGTCCAGAGATTTTAAAAGCTGATATGTGGCGAACAAGTGGGCATTATGCTTGTTATGGTGAAAATATGTATCTAACTGAAATTGATGGTCAAGAGTATGGAATTAAGCCTATGAACTGTATTGGGCATATTCAAGTATTTAAACAGACTGGTAAAAGTTATAGAAATTTACCACTAAAATATTATGAGTATGGAGTAGTTCACAGACATGAAAAATCGGGAGTTTTACATGGACTTTTAAGAGTTAGAGAGTTTACACAAGATGATGCTCATATTTTCTGTACTCCTGAACAGATAGCCAATGAAGTTATTGGAGTTGTTGAGTTTGTTGATAGTGTTATGAAACTATTTGAGTTTGAATATACTATGGAGATTTCTACTAAACCTGAAAAGGCGATTGGCGATGATGCTGTTTGGGATATGGCAACAGATGGACTTAAAAAAGCTTTAGATGAAAATAATCTATCTTATACCATTGATGAGGGTGGTGGAGCATTTTATGGTCCTAAAATTGATATAAAAATTACCGATGCAATTGGAAGAAAGTGGCAGTGTGGAACTATTCAAGTTGATTTTAACTTGCCTGAAAGATTTGAAGTTGAGTATGTAGCAGAAGATAATACAAGAAAACAGCCTGTTATGATACATAGAGCAATCTTAGGCTCATTTGAGAGATTTATAGGGATTTTAACAGAGCATTACGCAGGAGAGTTCCCACTATTTTTAGCTCCAACACAAGTTATTATTGTTCCTATTTCGGAGTCTCATAATAAGTATGCAAAAGAGCTTCAAAGTAAGTTAATTGATATAGATATAGATTGTGAAGTTTATGATAAAAATGAGAGTTTAAATAAGAGAATTAGAACAGCAGAGAAGCAAAGAGTCCCTTTTGTGGCTATTGTTGGAGATGAAGAGGTAGAGAAAAATAGTATCGCTTTAAGAGATAGAAGAAAAAAAGAGAGATATAATCTCAAATTTGAGGATTTTATGGTAGAATTAAGCAAACAACTTAATGAAGGTAAAATTTGAGTAAACAAAACAACAGAAATAATAGAGGAAGAAAGAGACCAGATGAGACTATCATGAATGATAACATCAGAGCTAAAGAACTTAGAGTTCTTAGCGATGATGGTGAACAGTTTGGTATTATTTCAAGAAATGAGGCACTAAATATCGCTGAAGATAGAGGTTTAGATTTAGTACTTGTATCCCCAAATGCAAAACCACCTGTTGCAAAAATTATGGACTATGGTAAACATAAATATCAGCTAGAAAAGAAGAAAAAAGAGGCAAGAAAAAATCAAAAAATTATTGATGTCAAAGAGGTTAAATTTTCATGTAAAATAGCCGAAAATGATATTGCATATAAAGTAAAACATGCTAGAGAGTTTCTTGAAGCTGGAAAACATGTAAAACTTAGAGTCTTTTTAAGAGGTAGAGAGATGGCAAATCCTGAATGGGGAATTGATGTTCTAAACCGTGTATGGCCAAGACTTGAAGATGTAGGAAACCTAGAACAACCTGCAAAAAGAGATGGTCGATATGTTAATATGTATGTGACACCTATTAAAAAATAGTCTATTTTTAAGAAGAGCTAATTTAAGCTCTTCTTTTATTAATGATACTTCTAAAATAGAATAAATTAATCTCTTTAAATCAAACAATAATAATATTATAGATTTGTATAATTTTAAATAAGAAAGTGGTAGTAAGAGGGGGACTCGAACCCCCGACCTCCGGCTTATGAGACCAGCGCTCTAACCAGCTGAGCTACCTTACCACTTGTTTTGAAGAGATGGAATTTTATCTAAAAATTACTTATATGTCAATAGTTTTTTTATTTTTTTTAGGTTAATTTTATTATTAAAAATAGTTTAGCTTAATAGACTAAAGTTTATTGAATTTTTTTATATATACTATTGACTTTTTAGAAAAAATATACTAATATTCTCAAAAAATTATAAACTATAAGGAGAAACCAAATGTCATTTCAGCCATTAGGTAATCGTGTTCTTATACAAAGAGAAGAACAAACAAATACAACTGCATCTGGTATTATTATTCCAGACTCTGCTAAAGAGAAACCTTTAGAGGGTAAAGTAATTGCTGTTGGGCAAGATGCTGTTGATGAAGGTATTAACGAAGGTGATACTGTAGTATTTCCTAAATATGGTGGAACAGAAATTACAATAGAAGGGGTTGAATACCTTATTATGAATAGTGATGATATTTTAGGAGTAATGAGATAATGGCAAAAGAGATATTTTTTTCTGATGATGCAAGAAGTGGACTTTTTAAAGGTGTAACAAAACTAGCTGATGCTGTTAAAATTACTATGGGTCCTCGTGGGCGAAATGTTTTAATTCAAAAATCTTATGGAGCACCACATATTACTAAAGATGGTGTATCAGTTGCAAGAGAGATTGAACTTAGTGATACTTTAGAAAATATGGGAGCGCAACTAGTAAAAGAGGTGGCTTCAAATACAGCTGATGAGGCTGGAGATGGAACTACAACTGCTACAGTTTTAGCTCACTCTATATTTAAAGAGGGTCTAAGAAATATTACAGCAGGTGCTAATCCTATTGAAGTTAAAAGAGGAATGGATAAGGCTTGTAGTTCAATTATAGATGAACTTCAAAATATTAGTAAAGCTGTAAAAGATAAAAAAGAGATTGCTCAAGTTGCTACGATTTCTGCTAACTCTGATGAGACTATTGGTGAGCTTATTGCTGAAGCTATGGAGAGAGTTGGAAAAGATGGTGTTATTACTGTTGAAGAGGCTAAAGGTATTAATGATGATTTAGAAGTTGTTGAGGGTATGCAGTTTGATAGAGGTTATCTATCTCCATATTTTGTAACAAACTCTGAAAAAATGACTTGTGAGCTTGATAATCCTCTTTTACTTTTAACTGATGCCAAAATCACATCTTTAAAAGATTTAGTACCTGTTTTAGAGCAAATTCAACAAACAGGAAGACCACTTTTAATTATTGCTGATGATGTAGAGGGTGAAGCTTTAGCTACTTTAGTTTTAAATAAACTAAAAGGTGTTTTAAATATTACAGCTGTAAAAGCTCCAGGTTTTGGTGATAGAAAAAAGGCTATGCTTAATGATATAGCAATTCTTACAGGTGCCACACTTGTTACTGATGAGTTAGGACTTACTCTTGAAAAGACAACATTAGACCAACTTGGGCAATGTGCAAAAGTTGTAATAGATAAAGATAACACTGTTATTGTTGATGGAAAAGGTGAAAAAGAGGCTGTTGAAGCTAGAGTAAATGAGATTAAAGCTCAAATGGAGACTACTACTAGTGAGTATGACAAAGAGAAACTTCAAGAGAGACTTGCAAAACTTAGTGGTGGTGTAGCTGTTATTAAAGTTGGTGCTGCGACTGAAACTGAAATGAAAGAGAAAAAAGATAGAGTTGATGATGCACTTTCAGCTACAAAAGCAGCTGTTGATGAGGGAATTATTATTGGTGGTGGTTCTGCTCTGATTAAAGCTACTGCTAAAGTAGAGCTTAACTTAGAGGGTGATGAACTAATTGGTGCAGAAATAGTTAAAAGAGCAATATCAGCACCTATGAAACAGATTGCAATTAATGCAGGGTATGATGCTGGTGTGGTAGTTGATAGAGTTATAAATAGTGATAACCCTAACTTAGGATTTAACGCGTCAAATGGTGAGTTTGTAGATATGTTAGAGGCTGGTATTATTGACCCACTGAAAGTGGCAAGAGTGGCACTTTTAAATGCTATTTCAGTATCTAGCTTACTTCTTACAACAGAAGCTACGGTATCAGACATAAAAGAAGAGCCAAGCCCTGCTCCTGCTATGCCTGATATGAGTGGAATGGGAGGCATGGGTGGAATGATGTAAATCATTTTCCCCTTATGGTGTAGAGTTCTTTCTACACCTTTTTCTTAAATTAAACTTTATATATATCTTTATCTTTTTTTAAAAACCTATATTAACTTATTATATTAATATGATATAATATATAAAAAATAAGGTGACAATAAGATATGCAAAAAAAGATAATTGAAATTTCAAACAAATATAACCTAGCAACTATCAAAGAAAATATTGAAGCTTTAGATAAAAATTTAGATTTAAAAATAGGATTTTTAGGAGAGTTTAGTTCTGGAAAATCTACTTTAATTAATGCCCTACTAGATAAAAAAGTTCTTCCATCTATGGATAAACCTACAAGTAAAAGTGTTATTGAACTTATCTCTAAAGATAATTTAAAAGAGTTAGAGTTTTATGAGTTAAAAGATGAGAGAAAAGAGAAAATATCAGCTACTAGATTTTCAGAAATTGCACTAACAAGTAGCGACTCTAAAGCTATGGTTTATGTTCCATCAAATGACTTTTTTCAAGATGGTTATATGATGATAGACACCCCTGGTATATCATCTTTAGATAATAGTGATATAGATATTACTTATGGCTATTTGCCTTTTTTGGATTGTGCTATTATCTGTAACCATATTCAAAAAGGGAGTCTTACTCAATCTATTATTAATTTTATTTTAAAAGATGAGATACGACCTATTATTAATAATCTACTATTTGTAATTACAAACTCATATACTAAAGCACCAAAATCTCAAATAAAGATAAGAAAAAAGATTATCTCTCAACTATCTGCTCTGAATGAAAAATACTCTTTAGGTATGAATGATATAGCCTCTAAAGTTGTTAATGTTTCAGCACTTGAAGCTATGGAAGGGAAAGGTGGTTTTACTCTTGATGCTTTAAAGAACAGTTTTAATCAAAATTTTATTAGAAAAAAGGTCACTCTTCAAGAGCAGAAAAAGGCTAAAGAGATAGATAAGATTACAAATCAACTTTTAAATACACTACTATATAAAAAGAAAAGTAGTAGTTTAGATTTATCTACTCTAAAAGAGAAAGAGGAAACACTCAACAATGAAATATTAGCCTTAGAGCAAAAAAGAGCTAAAATTCTTAAATCACTTCAAACCATTGATAGTAAAATTGGAGATAGAATATATACTATTTTTAATAAAAATCTTCCTAAAATAAAAACACTTAAAAATGAAGATGAGGCTTCTATTTTTATGGAGCAGTTACAAGAGACTATAGGTAGGGAGGTATCTAATATTATATCTTTACACTTTAAAGAGCTTTCTAGTTCGAGTGATAATATTATAGAGTTTAGAGAGTTAGAGAGCATTATCTATAATCTATTAGAACAGATAAATATGGGAAAAGATATTGGAATGGTTATCTTAATTGAAATCTTAACTCTTGGAACTGCTGGAATTGGTGGCTTTTTTGGGTTCTTTTTAAGAAGTGCCTCTAATATGATAATGAAGCAAGAGGGAAATAGTCACCTAAAAAATACAGCAGAATTTATTAGTAAAGTTAACCCTTTAGAGAGAGTTGGAGGTATGATTAGTGCTAAAGTTATAGAGAGTCAAATTATGCCTAAGTTAGAGGAGTTATCAAAAGAGATTGCTATTGATATAAAAGAGGAGTTGGGTGTAAAGGTGGAGAGTGAAGTTTTTGTACCATTAGAAGAGAAACTCTATTTAAATCAAAAGATGCTCAATCAACTATATAAAGAAAAATCTGATAAACTAGAAGAGTTTACAATTTTTAATAAAGAGATAGATAATGACATTTTAGAGTTACAATCTATCAAAAGAGTATACGATGTCTAGTTTTTTTAAAGAGATAGGTGATAAAGTTAAACAGATTTTTACGAAACAGGAGAGACTCTATTTTTCAAATAGTACAGATATTAATAACTTCTCTGAAACTATGATTAGAGACTTAACCTCTTTTAAAGCTATTAAAGAGTTTTTATCAGAAAATAGTGTATCTTATAGAGAGGTAGAAAATTTAGAGTATAATGCATTTAATCTACTTATTAATCAAATTGAATTAGAAAAAGGCAATAGTAAAGTAGAGGTTGGAGTAATTGGTAGTTTTAGTAGTGGAAAATCAACCTTTATTAACTCTCTTTTTGGAAAACCTATCTGTCCTATGGCTGTTAGACCTACTACATCATCTATTACTAAATTCTACTATGGTTATAATGAGAAGATAACTATGAATAGTATAGAGATTACCAAAGAAGAGTACTCTAATTACGCTCAACATAAGACAAAAGATACCGAAAATTCAGAGACACACTATATAGAGTATGCTTATCCATTTGATAAACTAAATTCGATTATACTATATGATACACCTGGGTTTAATAATAATCTAAATTTTAATGATACTAAAGTAACTATGAAAACACTAGAGTCTGTTGATGTTATATTCTTTATTGTAGATATATCTAAAGGTTCAATAGATATGAGTTCTATTGATAGACTTAAAAAACTAAAAGATAAAAGAATGTACTGTATTTTAAATAAATCAGACCTAAAATCATCACAAGCAATAGAGAAAATAAAAGATGAAATAGTATCTAAAAAAATATTTTTAGAGGTTGTTGAGTATTCAGCATCAAAGGTTTTAGAGTTTGGAGAGGTAAACTATTTAAGAGACTATTTTCAAGATATTGAAAAAGAGTTAATTTCTCAAGAAATAGATTTTAGTAGTACAATAAGAGGCGTTTTAAGTGAAAAGAGAAGTAGATTAAAGAGTAAACTAGAGTACAATTTATATATTGATGATAATGAGTTTACTATTGATGAGTTCTATATTAAAGCAAAAGAGCAAAAAAGTAGAGTAGAAAAGATGTTAAATAGATTATCAGAGAGTAAACAGTTTACACTTAAACATAAATTAAAGAAAGATATATATAACTACCATAAAAAGACTCTTTCTATTTTAGAAGATTTAAAATCTACACAAGATAGCATAAATATAAAAAAACTAAAAGAAGAGTTAGAGAACTTTATAAAAGAGAAAAAAGAAGATGTTACAAGAGTATAAAAATGAGAAAGATAGAATAGTAAATAGATACAATAGACTTTTAGATTTATCCAATATTTTCCCAAGAGATATTAGAGTAGAAGATATAATAAATAAAAAAAAACAACTAGAAGATGAACACTTTTTTGTAAGCTTTACAGGACAGATAAAAGCAGGAAAATCAACACTTATAAACGCTTTACTATTTGGTGATGAGGTCATTCCAGCCGATGATACACCTCATACTGCTAAAATTACTATTATTAAATATGGAGATAAGCCAAAAATAGAGGCTACTTTTTACAATAAAAAAGAGTGGAAATCTCTTCAAGCAAACAGTAATTTCTATAATGAGTATCTAAAAGCTGATGTAGAAAAGGCTATTAAAGATGGTATATTTATTGATGAGATTATATTTGCTAATGCTAAAGTTCAAAAAGATAATAGTTTAGATAATTTAAAAGAGTATGTAGCAAGAGATGGGAAATATACACCTTTTATTAATTTTGTTACACTCTACTATCCAAATAGTATTTTAAAAGATATAACTATTGTTGACACACCTGGTACAAATGACCCAAATAAGCTAAGAGATAGAGTAGCTAAAGAGTGGATACATAAAACCAATGCCAATATATATATAACCTATGCCAATCAAGCAATGGATAAGGTAGATACAGAGTTTATAGATAAATTTTTACTATCTGTTCCAAAAGAGCAAAAATTAACTGTAATTAATAAAATAGATAGTGTAAATGATACAGACGGATTAGAAGAGTATATTGAAGAGCTTTTAGCCAATGAGTCTCTTAGACGAAGAGAGATAATAAGTAGTAGAGATGGTTTAGTTTTGGTTAGTGGGCTTGGTGCATTAATTGATAAGATGCTTATAAAAGAGATACCTCTAAATGAAGATTTAAGTTACTATGCAGAACAGCTTGAAGATAAAGGATTTTTAGAGCCTGAAAACCATAAACTATCAACGCTAGAGAAGATGATAGAGAAAAAACTTATAGAAAATAAGGGAAAAAATATTTTAGATACTCACTCTAAATTTATAGACTCTATTTTTGAAAAAAAGGTTCAGGAGTTAAAGCAAGAGTTAAAAACTAAAAGAAGTAGCTTATCAGACCTATTTAAAAGTAAATCTCAATTAGAAAAAACTAAAAATAGTATTATTAAAATAATAGATTTTCTATCATTAGAAGAGAAAAAGATAGATAAAAACCTTAATAATTTAGTTCATAAAAGCATGGACGATTTTTATGCTATAGAGATTAATCAAAATAAAATAAGTATATCTAATATAAAAAAAGAGATAGAAAAAATTAGAAATATCTCAAACTATAAAAATGAGATACTTTGGATAGTAAAACAGAGTTTAGATAGTAATTTTGATAATTTAAGAGAAAATCTTAAAGTTATAACCGATAATTTAACAAACCATATAGAAGAGGATATAAATAGACTTCAAGAGGATTTAACTAAAATGGATAGAGATATATCTATAAACCTCACATATCAAGCATTTACTATCTATTCACTTAAACTAACTTCAGGAGTTAGAGAGTTAGCAGAAACACAATTTAAAAAGAAAAACATTAATAAAATTATAAAAGAGAATACCAATATACTGCAACAGATATTTAATACTAAAGGTGCAATGGAAAAAATAAACTCAAAAATTATGAGTGAAATTCAAGCATTTTTTGAACAGAGTTCTAAAAATATGCAGACTCAATTTGAAAAGATACTAAATCAATATATTAGTGAAAATATCCTAAAAGAGATAACAGGTGAATTTACTAAAATTATGGAGAGAAAAAAGAGAGAGATAGAGAGCTTTATTAAAAATGAGAAAAATAAAGAGAGCTTAATAAAAACTGCAAAAGTGGATATTCTACTACTTGAAAAAGAGTTAAAATCTATAGAAAATATTAAACAGAGCTTTTAATAGCTCTTTATTTTAATCTCTTTATCTCATTAACACTTAATCCTGTTTTGAGTGAAATGGTCTCAATATCCAAAATATCAAGTAGATTTTTAGCTATGTCTATCTTTTCCTCTTTTTTACCTTTCTCTATTCCTTTTTTTATCCCCTTTTTTATTCCTCTTTTCTCACCCTTAATTTCTGCTGTATAAAATAATGACTCTTTATATCTTTTATTCTCTTCTCGTCTCTCATATTTGGCTCTTTCTGTCTCATCTAATTTTAGCACTCTTAGAACCTCTTTTGCTTTATCTAATCCTTTTGCTTTAAAGTTTGTTTTTATCTCTTCATTTTTTAGAAAATATATCCACTCATCTAAACTATTTTTTGCAATATCATTAAATTGATTTACTCTTAAGATATAGTATTGAGGATATATCTCGCTAATACTATTTATATGAAATCTCTCTTGTTGGTCATCTGATGGGATTAATTTATCTTTATTATGCAGACCTATAAATTCTGTTTTTCCGTAATATACATAATCATCACCTTGACCTATTTCAAAATAGACAATATTTACAGAATAAACCTTTTTAACTTTTGTATAACCTTTTCCTTTAGATATATATTCGGTAATAAGTTTTGAAGTACCATAGAGTATTCTTTGAAAATAGTCAATCTCATCATTATATTGAACTTCTATTAAAATAAGTTCTCCATTTTCATTTTTAGCTAATAAATCAACTCTATTAAACTTATCATCTCTAGTCTCTTGGTTAGCTTCACTCTCTAAAATTTCTTCAATTTTTACATTAAATTTTAAAAGCTCTGTTAAAAACCCTTCTAAAATTCCAAAGTTCGCCTTTTGTCTTAGGATTTTTTTCATTGCCCAATCAAAACTTACTAATTTTCGTGACATTTTTTATCCTTTTTTGGGAGGATTATAACATAAATATTACACCAAATATTTTTACTTCCATTTTGTAAAATTAAATTATTATTAGTAGAGTTATTTCAAATCCCATAGGGACAAAGTTCAAATTACAAATCCAAACAAGCAATATATTGATTTTAGTAGTTTCAAATCCCATAGGGACAAAGTTCAAATTTAATTATAGGGAATTTATCAGATGATGCACAATTATGTTTCAAATCCCATAGGGACAAAGTTCAAATACCCATAATGAACCTCCTGCATCAATCACATTGATGTTTCAAATCCCATAGGGACAAAGTTCAAATGGACTCCTTGAGGAAGAGAAAGAGGAAGAGGAGAACAGTTTCAAATCCCATAGGGACAAAGTTCAAATTTACTAAATTAGATGATTTATTTTTAGCTAAAGATTGTTTCAAATCCCATAGGGACAAAGTTCAAATTATATCGATGACCCTAAAGACGATTATAATACTAGTTTCAAATCCCATAGGGACAAAGTTCAAATATATGAAGCAAGAAGTCGGAGGGAAAATTATTAAGTTTCAAATCCCATAGGGACAAAGTTCAAATTTTTATACAGGATGATGACCTTACAAAGCTAGAGTTTCAAATCCCATAGGGACAAAGTTCAAATGAACTTGAAAATGACGCTGATGACATAGAAAAGGAAGTGTTTCAAATCCCATAGGGACAAAGTTCAAATTTACTATCCAATATGGGCGATTGTTGTAATTGTGAAGTTTCAAATCCCATAGGGACAAAGTTCAAATTTACTATCCAATATGGGCGATTGTTGTAATTGTGAAGTTTCAAATCCCATAGGGACAAAGTTCAAATAAAATAATATTACTGTTCAAGAAATATACAAGTAGGTTTCAAATCCCATAGGGACAAAGTTCAAATAATTATCTCCACATTATTATGTTGTATCTTCTTACAGTTTCAAATCCCATAGGGACAAAGTTCAAATAGACGATGAGGTTAAGAGGTTACAAGCAGAACTATCGTTTCAAATCCCATAGGGACAAAGTTCAAATAACAACCCTTAAAACTCAAAGGGGTAAAGTCATGTTTCAAATCCCATAGGGACAAAGTTCAAATAGTAACAGGGAAAGTAAATGTATTAGATGTAATGTCGTTTCAAATCCCATAGGGACAAAGTTCAAATCGGTATAGCTCAAACTATCTAATCTTTCAAAATCGTTTCAAATCCCATAGGGACAAAGTTCAAATAGATATGAAAAATAAAAAAAACACTAAAGGAATTTGCATGTTTCAAATCCCATAGGGACAAAGTTCAAATCTTGGCGGTAACATACTATACCTTTATAGGTATATTGTTTCAAATCCCATAGGGACAAAGTTCAAATGTTGGTCTAGGAGCTGATAGGGCTTTAGAGACGATGTTTCAAATCCCATAGGGACAAAGTTCAAATGTAAGCATAAAGATTTTGACCAGCTGATAGGATTGTTTCAAATCCCATAGGGACAAAGTTCAAATGGTCAAACTATCAGGTATAGGTTCAGGTTTCAACAAAGTTTCAAATCCCATAGGGACAAAGTTCAAATTTACTATAGATGAGATACGCCCCACCTGCAATAGCAGGTTTCAAATCCCATAGGGACAAAGTTCAAATCTGTATTCCCTACGGCATACTGTTTTCCTATTCCAGCGTTTCAAATCCCATAGGGACAAAGTTCAAATATCCCTTTTGCTACATCTAAGGCTGTTCTTTTTTTTGGTTTCAAATCCCATAGGGACAAAGTTCAAATGAGGTCTGAACGAGCCTCTAAGTCATCTACTCTCAGTTTCAAATCCCATAGGGACAAAGTTCAAATTTCTCTTTTACCATCAATAGTAAGATTTGCTTTTCGGTTTCAAATCCCATAGGGACAAAGTTCAAATATTTCCAGGTTGGGAAAATCTTAAGATGAAAGAGTGGTGTTTCAAATCCCATAGGGACAAAGTTCAAATAGAGTTCGAAATTTAAAAAAGAAGGGGAAACTGCCGGTTTCAAATCCCATAGGGACAAAGTTCAAATATAAGTCTGTTTTTTCACTAAAAATAGAAACAACTCCAGTTTCAAATCCCATAGGGACAAAGTTCAAATAGCAACCAAATTGCTATTTTTCGGACTCTTTTTCTTATTTGAACGAAATAATTATACTTTTATTTAGCTTAAATTAACAAGTGCTAAATTTAAAAAGACCGAAAAATAGGTGTTTTAGAAAACTTAAACTAAGCTTTGAAAGACCTCTATATATATATTAATGATACCCCTCAAAAAATAGTACCAATAATATATTATTAAAAATAGTAAATTACTATAAAAGAGATTTATAAAATCTCTTTTTATAATAAATTATATTAACAATAGACACACAAAATAAAACAAAAAATAACATATAACATTATTAAATTTTTTCCAAATTTTATTTTTTTTTAAGCAAGTTTGTTATATGATAGTGAAATAAAAAGTCAGATAGAAGAAGTGAAGCCCTCAGGACCTGAAAAACCAACAAACTTCACTTCTAAAAGAGATTTTACTAACTTTTATATTAAAATCTACTTTAATCTATCTGATTTTCTCAAGAGATGTTGGTATCTGGACTCTTGAAAATTAAATTACAATTTTCAAGGAGTCTATTATGTCTGCAATGCCACAAAGAACACGAGTTTTAATTAAAGATTTACTTTTTCAAGAAAAATATAAATTAACCAATACCCAAATTGATATTATGTCATATATATTTAATTCTCAAACTTGGGCTGTGAACCTCCCCACCCTTCTAGTAAAACTAGATAGGGTGGGGCTTCCTTTATGGAAAGTTTTATAAGAGTCAGATATATACTCTTAAGGGTTGGAACACAAACCCTCTACCTGCTATCTCTAAAATT
>JAMOOP010000109.1 GCA_027065385.1 Campylobacteraceae bacterium
TCTCTATATTTGATACTTTGTAGTATAATTTCTATGATTATTATGTGCATTTTGATAAAACATAATAATCATCTTTTTGCTTATATCTTCCCTAATTTTTCATTTTTTTGTCTAAAGTGTAGTAACTATATAAAGATGCCTTATTATAATTAAGTTGTAATATACTCTCTTTAAAACTATTATTATCTTTAGTACTATTAGCATCTAATTTTTTATATATTTTTAAAGCCATATTATAATCTATATCTGCTTTTTTAAACTCTCCCTCTCTAGCATAAACTAAACCTAAATTATGATAAGACAATGCTATATACTCTTTATATTTTGTTTTTTCTATAAGTTTAAATCCTAACTTATAACTCTCTTTTGATAGCTTTATCTCATCTAATCTTATATAAGTTTTGGCTAAAGAGTTATATGTTTTAAAAAGATCTATAGTAAAAAGTTTTCTATTTCTCTTATATAAACTTTTATATAACTTTAAGGCTTTTTTTCTATATGTTATAGATTTATTTAAATCCTCAGTATCATCAAGATAGAAGTTTGCTAAAATATTATAATTCCAAGCTAAATCTTGGGCATATTTTTTAGGATTTTTCTTATATAGCTTTTCAAACTTAGCTAATCCACTACTATACTTCTCTTCTGCCTCTTTTAAACTCTTTTTAGCTTCTATAGTTTTATTTAAATCCTTTTCCACTTTAGATAATTTTGCTAGGTTAAAAGCTTCTGTTGCTATATATTTTTTCATATCTTTACTAGCTAAATCTTTTGTTATATCTAATGATTTTAAATAATCATCTTCTGAAGCATTTAAATCTCCCATTATCTTTTCTAAATTGGCTTTACTAGATAAGGCACTAGCTATATCCTCTTTTTTTGTACCTTTAGCTTTTGATTTTGCTATTTTGTCATAACACTTTAAAGCACCTGTTAGATTATTATCTTTTACAAAACTTTTAGCATAAGAGTTTAACTCTTTTATTGTCGCATTATACTCTTTAGAACTCATATTACCATCATCTAACTCAAACTTAATACCACCCTTTCCTTTAAAGTTTTTTACTAAATCTTCAGCACTATATTTCTCTTTTTGACTAGGTGGAACCATATCTGATATTACTGCTGTAGTTATGTCTAAAGCTTTCATTACTTTTGGTGTTATAGGTTTATTCTCTTTATCAAAACTCTCTTTAATTGCTTTTAACTTTTTTATATCTAATTTTACTACAGTTGTATTATTTGCATCTAAAATATTACTCTTTTTACTATTATTATTAAAATTAAATGAGTGGTAATTATTATACCAGTGTAGTCCAGCCCAAGCAAGTCCAAATAGTATAATAGATATTAGAAGTATAAGCATAAAAATTTTAAATAGTTTATGGTTTTTCTTCTCTTTTTTTATTTTTGCTAAAAACATAATATTTGGAATATCATTAAAGTCTATTAAAAATCGTTTGGCTTTATCTAACATAATCTGCTCTTCGTGTGTCATAATAATAATTGTTTTATGTGTAGATATTTTAGCTCTAAAATGAAATCCAAATAGATTATTTCTATCTAATATTTTTATCATATCCCAAATAATTTGATTAGTTCTAATAGATACTCCATGAATATCAGAGCCATACTCAATCCCACCATTATATGTGACATCAGTATTTTCGTAAGTGTTTTTATTAGACAAAACTATATCCTTTGAGTGTTATAAACTTAATTTTTTATTAAACAAAATAGTATCATATATGTACATAAGGCTATATTAATATTAAGCTAATTATTAATTATTGATTTAAATAATAATTAAATATATTTTTTAATATTTAAAGATATGTGGGTTATAAATGGTTTTATCAAGCTTATTTTGGCTCTAAAAGCCCCAAATTATAGTTAAAAAAAGATAAACTTGTTATATTATAAGTAAACTTTTTTGAAGGGATTTTTTAATGCAAACACTATTTTTTGTGGGTTTAATATTGGTTCTAGGTTCATTTATGAAATCTTTTAGTCAAAAGGCTAAAATATTAAATGTAGTTGGTTATCTTATTTTAGGACTTATTATTGGACCAGAAGTTTTAAATATTATACCTCAACATTTTATAGATGATAGTCATGTTATAACAGACCTTTCTTTATCTCTTATATCAGTATTAGTTGGGGCAAATCTGAGGTATAATGTAATAAAAGAGGTTTGGAAACAGATAACTGTTATCTCCATATTTGAAGCAATTTTTACATTTATATTTATTAGCTCATCTTTCTATTTACTATTTGATTTTTTAGATTTTGAATTTGCTAATGAGTATAGATTAATTATTGCTGTACTTTTTGGGGGATTATCAAGTGCAACAGCTCCTGCTACAATATTAGCTATTATACATGAATTAAAAGTAAAAGGTAAGTTTAGCTCATTTTTATTAGGAGTTGTAGCTATGGATAATGCAATATCATTAATATTTTTTAGTTTTATTGTTATATTTACAAGTACAATTATAGAAACTGGTAGTTGCTCTTATGGGTCATTTTTTATGATGATACCTATTGTTATTTTAACTATTTTAGTAGGAACTGCTGGTGCTATTATATCTGAAATTATTGATAGAATTTTTAAAGAGAATAGTAGTATAAAAACAACATCAACTCTAGGAATGATATTTTTAGTATATAGTCTTAGTGAACATTGGGGATTAGAACCACTTTTAGCATCATTAGTTATGGGTATTGTTATGTCAAATCTATCAGATGAGTTCTATTTAGTAAAAGAGGAGTTTGATTATCATCTTAAAGATATTATATTTTTACTATTCTTTACTATCTCTTCAATGCATTTAAATATCTCTTTTTTAATTACTATGCCTTTAGTTATTATTTTATATATTACATTTAGAATTTTAGGAAAAGTTGTTGGCGTTTGGATTGGAGCTAAAGTATCTGGTGCAGATAAAGATGTTCAAAACTATCTAGGTATTGCACTTTTCCCACAAGCAGGAATTGCTATAGGACTTGCGCTATCTCTTCAAAATGAAGCAGGATTTGAGACTATTGCACCTATTATTTTAAATGTTATAATTGCAACTACTATGGTACATGAGTTTGTAGGCCCTCTTCTTACAAAATATGTTTTAAAAAGGTCGGGAGAGTGCAATGTAAAAAAATAGATTATCTAAGGTTGATTTACAACCTCTGGAATAAAAACCCCATTAACTTTTTCATTTATATCATGAAGTTTTGCCCATGGTATATTTTTATCTATTTTATTTTCATCTGATTTAATATATATAGTCTCTTCTTTTACTAAAGGTTTTTTAGTTTTTAAATATTTTACATCTTCTACACTATTAAGAGGTTTTATAAAAGGTAAAGACATAATATCTATAGTTGGTTTAGGTTCTATCTTTTTTACTATTTTCTCTTTTAATTTTATTTTCTCTATTTTTTTTATAACTATCTTCTTCTCTTTTACCTTTTTAGGTATAACTCTTTTTTTAGTAATTAAAACAGGCTTTTTCTTTTTAGCTACAGTTTTTTTCTTTTTAACTATAACTTTTTTTTGTTTTACCTCTCTTTTTTTTATATGCTTTTTAATATTTTTTTTCTCTATTCTAAACTCTTCTATAGCTAGAGATTTTAAATTTAGTAAAATATCTTCAATATCATCTTCAGATAAATTATCTTCCTGTTTACTCTCTTCCTTATCTACAACTAATTTTAGATTAGAAATAACATTTAAAGCCTCATTTCTCTTTTTTACAACTTTAATATTAGTAAAAATATTTAATGAAGAGAGATTAAGTAGTCTCTCTAAACTATCTTTATCTTTACTAGAAATAGTCTCTCCACTAACTAAAATTTTTCTATCTTTATATACTATTGACCAATTAATATAATTCTCTGTAAATCTTTTTAAAACCTTTCCTATAAGTAAAAGTGTTTCATTAACATCTTCTCTTTTATTATCTATTTTAATTTGATATTTAAGTCTATTAGTATCTAAGAGCTTTGCTATATTTTTTGCTGTTTCTGGTATTGAAAAAGTTCCAATAAAACTAATATTTCCATCTTCATTTTTATTAATAGTAAACTCCATAGATTTTTTTGGAATAATAATTTTAGGTATATCTATTTTTTTAATACTCTTATTTAAATCAATTTGAACAGTAGTCATTTTAGATTTTTTTTGAATAAATAAATATGAGATTATAGATAAACATAGTAGAAGTATAATAATAAGTATCTGTTTATATTTCACAAAACTCCTTTAAATAAAGGTATAATTATATAGTAAAAATATAAAAAAGGTAAATTTTGTTTTTAAAAACTATTGATTTTAGTAAATTTTCAAGTATAAAAGTAGGTCAACCAACAGAGGTTCTAATAATAGAAAAAAATGATATTATTCCAAAAGATAGAGTAATAATAGGTCAAGCGAATAATCTTTTACTCTCTCCTACTCCACCACCATTAATGATATTATCTAAAGAGTTCTCATTTATAGAGTTAGAAGATAATATCTTAACAGTAGGGTGTGCAACTCCTACAGGTAAAATTTTATCTTTTGCAAAAAAAAATAATTTAGCAGGATTTGAATTTATATCTAAACTACCAGGAACTCTTGGTGGAATGGTTGCTATGAATGCAGGTGTAAAAAGTTATGAAATTTTTAATATTTTAGATGAGATAAAAATAGATAATAAATGGATAAAAAAAGACAATATAGAACATGGTTACCGTTTTTCAAAATTAAAAGGTGTAGCTACAGAAGTAAGATTTAAAGTAACAAATGGGTTTAATAAAGGGTTACTTCAAGAGCTTGTATCTCTTCGTTCAAACCAACCCAAAACCCCAAGTGCAGGTTCAGTATTTAAAAATCCAAAAGGAGATTATGCAGGACGACTTATAGAAGCTGTTGGTCTAAAAGGGTTTAGAAAGGGAGATATGCAGTGGAGTGAAATTCATTCTAATTTTTTAGTAAACCATGGAAATGGATTATGTGAAGATGCTCAATATCTTATTGATTTAGCAAAAGAGAAAGTGTTTAATAAATTTAAAGTAAAGCTAATTGAAGAGATTAAAATTTTATAGAGTGAACTAGCATCTTAGATTTAGATATAATTTCAAAATAAATTTATAAGAGGGTAAAATATGGAATATTTTGCAAAGAGAATTATACCTTGTTTAGATGTTAATAATGGTAGAGTAGTAAAAGGTGTAAATTTTGTAGGCTTAAGAGATGCAGGTGACCCTGTAGAGGTTGCTAAAAGATATAACGAAGAGGGGGCTGATGAGATAACTTTTCTTGATATTGGTGCATCTCATGAGGGGCGAGATACTATAGTTGATGTTGTAAAAGAGGTGGCTAGAGGGGTATTTATCCCTTTAACTGTTGGTGGAGGAATTAGAAAATTAGATGATATTTACTCTCTTTTAAATGTTGGTTGTGATAAAGTAAGTATTAATTCAGCAGGAATTAAAAGACCTGAATTTATTGATGAGAGTTCTAAAAGATTTGGTTCTCAATGTATAGTTGTGGCTATTGATGCTAAAAGAGTATCTAATAATAAGTGGCATATTTTTACTCATGGTGGAAGAAATGATACAGGAATTGACGCTATAGAGTGGGCTAAGGAGGTCTATAATAGAGGTGCAGGTGAACTTCTAATCACATCAATGGACGCAGATGGAACTAAGGCTGGATTTGATAATGAGTTAAATTCAAAAATCGCTAATGTTGTTAATATTCCTATTATTGCTTCAGGTGGTGCTGGAACTATGGAGCATATAAAAGATAGCTTTACAAAAGGTAATGCTGATGCGGCGTTGGCTGCTTCTATTTTTCACTTTAAAGAGATAGATATTATGGACTTAAAACACTACCTTAAATCTCAAAATATTCCTGTGAGACTATAATATAATGATAATATGTGCAGGAGAGAGTGAACAGTTTGAGTTTGCTAAAGAGATGGGTATCGGTCTAATTGATATGGCTATTAATCTAACAAAAGAGTGTTTACTAAATAGACCTAACTCCATTTTATTTGTAGGAACAGCTGGTTCTTATGGGGAGAATAATATATTTGATATAGTTGAGTCTAATATAGCCTCTAATATAGAAAATAGTTTTTTTAATGCAAACTCATATACACCTATTAAAAATATTATATCAACTTATAATGATGTTTCATGTGAAACAATTATAAATTCTTCTAATTATATAACAACAGATTTTAATATAGCAAAAGATTACCTTTCCAAAAACATAGCTTTAGAAAATATGGAGTTTTATTCTGTATTAAAGGTAGCAAATAGATTTAAAATTCCAGCTAGTGGAGTTTTTATTATAACTAACTACTGTAATAAAGATGCACATAGAGATTTTATAAAAAATCATAAAGAGGCGATGAAAAGATTAACAAAATATATAAAAGGGAAAGAGTGAAAGCAAATATTCAAGATTTTACAAAAGAGGAGTTATCTAAACTTATAAAACCACCGTTTAGGGCAAAACAGATTTATTCATGGATTTATCATAAATACGCTATATCTTTTGATGATATGAAAAATCTACCAAAAGCACTAAAAGAGGAACTAAAAAGCAGTTATGAGATAGAGCCTTTAAAGATAGTAAAGGTAGAAGATAGTATTGATGGAAGTCGTAAATATCTATTTAGACTCAATGACGGAAATACAGTTGAAGCTGTTTTACTTCTTATGAAAAAAGAACAGTATCATAAAGATGGAGCTATAAAACATCAAGCTAAATATACAGTCTGTATATCGTGCCAAGTTGGGTGTAAAGTTGGGTGTAGTTTCTGTTTAACGGCTAAAAGTGGATTTATGAGAGATTTAACTGCTGGTGAGATAGTAGAACAGATACGAATAATAAAAAGAGAAAATAGAATAGATGCAAATAGACGGTTAAATATAGTATATATGGGAATGGGTGAACCTTTAGATAATTTAGAGGCTGTTGTAAAATCATCTAAAATATTTTCAGAACCAGACGGCATGGCAATAGCACCACATCGACAAACTATTTCAACCTCTGGACTTAGTTCAAAAATTAAAAAACTTGGGAAAATGGATTTAGGAGTAAATTTAGCTATATCTCTACATGCAGTTGATGATGAGTTAAGAGAGAGATTAATGCCAATCAATAAAGCCTATAATATTAAATCAATTATAGATGCAGTTAAAGAGTTTCCCATTAATAGTAGAAAAAGGGTAATGTTTGAGTACTTAGTAATAAAAGATGTAAATGATGATATTGCTTCTGCTAAAAAACTTCTTTCACTCTTAAATGGAATTAAATCAAAAGTTAATCTAATCTATTTTAACCCTTATGGTGGAACAGAGTATAAAAGACCTAATCCAAAAGATATGTTAGCATTTCAGGAGTATTTAACCTCAAGAGGATTACACTGTACCATAAGAGAGTCTAAAGGCTTAGATATATCAGCAGCTTGTGGACAACTTAGAGATAATGAGGAGCATTAAATGGCAATTTTAGATTGGATAATGGTTGGTTTTATTTTTATTGTGGTAGTGGTTAGTGCTATTGGGGTTTATAAGGCTTTAAAAGATTAGAGTATAATCAAAATATGAATAAGACTATTATTAAACAGCTAATCAAAGATATTCCAAAACTTAAAGCTATTTATATTTTTGGAAGTTATGCAGATAATACTGCATTAGCTCATAGTGATATAGATATAGCTTTTTTATCTGATATATCATTAGATGAGGTTACTATTTGGGAGATAAGTAATGAGTTAGCTTTTATTTTAAAAAAAGATATTGATTTAATAGATATTAAAAAAACAAATACAATTTTTAGAGTTCAAATATTATCTAAAGCTAATAGAATATATTGTATTAATAATACAAGTGTTGAAGCATTTGAAAGTTTAGCCTACTCTTTTAAAGTTCACGAGATGTATTTGATATATTATATAATTACTCTGTTATATCAAATACAACTCTAAAAAATATGAACTCTATGGTAGGATTTAGAAATATTGCAGTACATGATTATCAAAATCTTAGTATTAATATTATTATTTCAATAGTTAAAAATCATCTAAAAGATTTTAGTATATTTACAGATGAGATATTAAATTTTTAGAATATTCTTTTGCAGTCTCATAGTTGGGGGATAAGGGAACTTTATTACTTTATTTTTAATATATAATTTTAAGTGATTTTTTATCTATAGAAACACCCATTTAAACGCTTTCTAATAAACTTTAATATAAAATACAGCAAAAGCTTTTTTTGAAGATTTTTAAAAGAGGCAGTAGTTATAAGGTCGGGGTAGAGTTCCCATAGATTTGGTCGTCTAACAACTCTACCCCACAAGCACTAGGCTTGGTAGCATTTTACCCTAATTTAGGTTAAATTTTGTTTATCAAGCCATAAAACACAATGTTAAGTATCTCCTAAATCTGCTTGGAGTCTTTTTCTACAATTAACGCCATAAAAATCTTTCATAATATGTCTTCTTAATGTCATTTGCACTAAGAGAGTATTCCTGTGTGGGAAGTGGTGAGATAATCCACCTGTAATTGGCATTAAGTTTTTAAGAAATATTGTGTGTCGCTTCTT
>JAMOOP010000110.1 GCA_027065385.1 Campylobacteraceae bacterium
CTTTGGGTCTTTATGAAGATGATGAATGTCTTAAAGATTTATGATGTTGATTCTCTTTTTGCCTTTAAAGAGCAGATTGGGGATATGATGGGATTGGATATTTAAGTTGTGTAGAAAGGTATGAATAAATCTCTATTTTTTAATGGAATAATGGTCTTAATATATGTACTTTCTATTTGAAAATAGAGAGGTTCTTTAAAACTCTTCCAACTATCAACATAAACCCTTTTCTCATTTTTAGAATTAATTTTACACTCTCCAAAATATTTAATATAAGACTTATCAGCTAAAAGAAGAATATCTCCTTTTTTTATCTCTTTTATACGCCTTATATCTTTCTTACTACTAGAAGTGTATTCCCAATAATTATTTTCCAAAAAAGATTTTATTTTATTATCATATTCCTCTTCTATTGTATTAACTATCCAATACTTTTGTCTTTTTAATATTAAATCTTTTTGGAACTTTTCCAACTCTTTTTTAGCTTCTTCAATTTTTGGAGAATTTGGATAATTTTTAATATAATCTTCAAAAGCCCTTTTCTTATATTTTTTATCAACTTTTAAAACAGCTTCCCATTTTTTAATTGCTTCTTTTTGTTTCTTTTGCTCTTTTATTTCTTTGATTTTCTCTTCTATTTTTTCTTTTTTCTTTTTTGCCTCTTCTATATATCTTGATTTAGGATATTTTTCTATAAATGCCTCTACAGTAGCTATTTTTTCTGTATCTCTCATTATCTCTAAAGCTTTTTCTTCTTCTGATTTTTGAATATTAAAATACCCATAACCAACAGAAGTTTTTGCCCCAATACCAAAGACCTCTAATGATTGATAAATCTCATCTTTTACGCAATCAAGTATATCTCCTTTAAACTTTTTACCCTCTAATACTACGGATTCTTTGGTAGCTATAACAATTTCAAATTTAGAACCTTTAAGTGTCAAAAAATTAATAGGATTTGGGTTTTGAGTATCAGTTGGAAACTCTAAATTATTATAATATTCTTGATAATGATTATTCATAATATCTAATTGAATTTTTGACTCTTTTGTAAAAGCATCAAAAAAGATAACTTTAGCTTGTTGGTCATTTGAACCAAATATCTTAACAAAACCATCATCTTCAAAAGCTTTGTCTTCATCACCACCAAAATATTTTACAATAATAAAACTTCTCAAAGAGCCTCTAATAGATTGGGCAGGGATATAAGGAACTCCATAAATATGATGTAGTGTAATAGAAGTTTCATAAACGGAAGTACTACCTATTCCTAAAGCCAATCTCCAATTATTTGTAGCCAAAATTGATAAACTATTTGAATAGATACTCTTTATACTATTATAATATTTTTCAAATTTATTTGGCTTTATATTTGTAGCACCACTATTTTTAATACTAAAATTATACTTGTTTTTGTTATAATTGTAATCTACTTTTATAAATTTATTAAGCTTTAAAGAAAAATTATCAATATCTTTGACCTCTAAATTATTTCTCTTCAACAGCTCACTTGTATCTTTTGGTATAAAATATCCCATTTTAATTATCCTTTACGATTCGACCCTCTGCGAAGCGTCTAAGCCAAGAAAAAAAAGCTAAAACTTCAATTGTTACCTTTTTATATTTTGTAGAATCAAGCCTAATAAGTCTCTTCATTAACTCTCTATCACTATTGATTGCCGTTTCATCATTATATCGTTCTCTTAACCACTCATCTACTTGGTTATAGATAAGTGTATAGGTAGCATTATCTTTTGAAAAAATAAATGCAAAAGTAGCACTAAGCCCATTGGTTTGAATATATGATGGAATTTTTTTACAGTATGATTTATACTCTGATTGTTTAATTCCTTGATTTTGTACGGCTTCATCTACTTTCTCATAAGCAAAAATAGCTCTCTCTTTTTCAATATCTCTAATCGGCATGACTTCCTCCTATGGTTATAGATACTATCCCCTTACCAATAGTTGCATTACCACCTATTTGAATGGTTGATGGTATAGTAGAGGTAAAAAAATTCATTACCTTATCTGCTGTAGCTAACTCTTTTGCTTCATTAAACTCAACCCGTGCCATTAAATCAGAAGCCAAAGCCAAAGAGTACATAATAGTCTCACTTGGTAAATACTCTTCTGTAAACAATGCACCTATTTTTTTATCCACTGTTCCTGTTGTATTATCTATTTTAGTTCTTGTAATAACCTCTGTAGAGAGTGTTATAAAGTCCTTAAAATCATCATCAGACACAATAATAAGTTTTTCTTTTATATCTTCATTATCTAACTCTTTTGACAAAAACTCTGCTATGATTTGAGTATTGTTATCTTTTGAAATAGAGATTTGATACTCTTCTAATATTACTGCTCCACTATCAATATTGATTTTGGAATCATTGGTAATAGTATTCTCTTTAATCGTAAAATTTTGTTCGTTGTTTGAGATTTTTAAATCTTTGGAAAATCTATTTAAAACAGATGGACAAGTGACCCATGCAAAAATATCTTTTGCTGATTTGATAGGAAAAAGCAAAATTCGTGCATCACTAAAACCCAAAGCACCTGAAAACTCTTGTGCTTTTTTCTCAATAAATTTTTCTTTGACAAGTCTTGGAGCATTGCTATCATCATATCCAAATGTTAGATGTGTCTTTATGCTTGTTGTCATATCTCGTCTCTCAAAAGTCTCTCTAATAGAGCCTTTTAGACTCGAACCCTCAATTTTTGGAAAACTTGTATGCCCTTCTCTTTGAATTGGCATATCTACTATTCCCAAGTCTGAACCACTTCCAACATGAGTTGGGCTTATTGTGTGAATGTAAAATATTTTTGCTTGTTTAAACATTGGTTATCCTTTTTAGTGTTTTTATTTGTAAATCTTTCATTAGAGTTTGATATGTACTACTTGTAATTGTCTGTTCTCTTTTATCTGATTTTGTCAACTTTATTTCAAAATAACATAAATCAAAATCCAATTCCCCAAATAATTCTTGAAATTTATTTCTAATCTCTTCTGTTACTAAAGACAATACATCTTTGTTATATAAATAGACAACAAGCATATATTTTTTAAGAGATTTATCTTTGAATTTAGACTCATTCCATTTAGCTAACTGCTTATCTCTTATTTGAGTAATAAGCTTTTCTCTATTGAATTTGTCTATTAAATAACTTATAGGTTTTACTTCTACCCAAACTATATCTTGATTATTTTCAAGCATAATATCTATATCGGTCAAAGATTTACCCAATGGAACACCATGCCCCACTTTTTGGTATTCAAAATCTAAACATTCATCAATAAAATTTTGCTTAAAATACTTTTCAATAAAATATTCATAAACCTTGTACTCTATAAAGTGACCAAAAACATCTTTTGCTAAAGGAGTTTTTTTGACTGTTTTTAAGACTATTTTCCCAAGAGGGGTTATTTTGTTATCATTATATAGCCCTAACTTTTTTAACTCCTTTTCTCTTTCATCTTTGATTAATTCTAAGTTATCAAGATATGGATAATAGAGTTCTAAAAGTCCCCTATCTATCTCTATAGGTAATGGCTTTATAAAAATCAACTCACTCTCTTTATCTTCAAATGTATAGACTATTTCATAGTTAAAAATCTGTGCAATAGCTGAAAAATATGGAATAATCCCTTTATATCCCCCTGTAATATTAAAAATTACACTATCTTTAGTATATACACCATCTTTTTTTTCTATTATATTAAATAGTTTATCAATTAAATTATCTATACCCTTTTCAAAATTGGCTTTTAAATCAACTCTTAATTTTTCAATAATATAATTATTATCAAAAAATATAGTTATCTTTTTCTCTTTTAAAATCTTCTTTAAATCTCCATTTAAAATTTCACAAACTATCACCGATTCAATCGTATCTGTAGCAATAAGATAAACCTCAATCTCTCCATATTTTTCTTGAAGTTTAGTTATACTTGTTAGTTCAGCACAAGAGTTCTCTTGTTCTACAAATTTAATTAATTTATCTTTTATTCTTTTTACTCTTTTAATTTCTTCATTATATTTACTATAAGATTTATCTTTAATAGCATTATAATAACTTTTAATATCACTATTTTTTTCCAAATAATTGGTAAGTAAAGATGTTCCAACGGTAGTAATTATTTTTTTCACTTTTTCACCTCCGATAAAATAACTATTCCATATCCCTCTTTAGCTCTTTGGTCTGAAATTGATTTTTGATGAAATATATCAATTAATTGATTTTTATCTCCCTCTAAAATCTCAAAATAATAGACACTTCCACTAGGAACTGTTTTAAACATCTCTTTTGGTCTATTTGTCTTCATATCAAATCCACCAATAGATTGAGATTTTCCTATGGCACAGGTAAGAAGTTTTAGTTTTATCCCTTTATACTCTCCTATTAAACTCTTATCATCTATCCAACTAGGAAGCCACCCTTTATCAAAAATAGCTGGAGTCAATAGATATAGTTTAAACATAGAACTCTTGATAGTTATTGGGATAAAAGGTAAATCCAATAATTTCAACTCTTTATAATTTGCTCCTTTTGCCTCTCCTCCTAAGCTCATTAATCCTGAACTATTTAACTTCAACTCTTCAAATTCAACCACTATTTTAAACGCATATCTTAACATCTGAACCCTATACAAAAGTCCCTCTTTTGTTATTCTAGTTTTTGTATCTCTACCTATGCCTATTTTATTCTCTAAACTTATAAACTTCTCTAACTTTTGACCATATAAAGTATCATCTCCTTTCAAATAATCATCAAATGTAATATCATCAAAAAGTTTATCATCAATCCCTTCTATCTCCTCATTCAAAGATAGATTGTAATCCAAAGGGCTATTTGTTAAAAAATTTTGACTCAATTTTAATGTAGTTATCTCTTCACTGTTTAATCTATGCACACAATCTTTTGGAACTCTATATAGAAGTTCATTATTCATAGATAGATAAATCCCCTTTATAACTAAACTCTCTGTTACATCATCTTTATAGATATTTTTGAAATCATTAGGATTTTGAGAAAAATATGTTCCTCTCAATGCTCCATAGATAGTAGTTGGAGTAGGTAAATTCAGACTATCCGTCCAACTATCATCACCTTTACCAAAAGGTTTACCATCTCTAAATATTACTGTATCAAGTGGCTCAATCTCTATTATCATCCTATCTCCTTATCTATAAATCTACAGATATATAACCCATCTATGAAGTTTCTGAAATTTACAGTATGTATTTTTCGTATAGACTCTATCATTGGGTCAATATTCTCTTTTGCATTATCGACTTTCAAAGACCTCTTTAGTGTTCTCTTTAATTCCAAATAGAGCATAGAGTTCAAACTATTATCAAGCTCTCCATTCTCATCACACATCAACAGAAACTCTTTGTCCAATACAGAGATAAACTTATCTGAAAAATTCTCATTCAATTGCTTCGTAATAAAGTCCAATTCAAAAAAAGATTCAAACTTTAAAATAGTCTCTCTTATCTCTCCAGAGCGTTTCAAGACAGTTAAACATACAGCATCTTTTCCACTACTCTTTTTGGCTTTCTTCTCTGATTTTCTAACCTCACCAAGAACCACTCCTAATGATGTTTTATAATGAGCAATAACCACTCCTGATGAAAAAGTAAAGCTATCTCTTAGTCCATACTTCTCTTTCAAAGGTTCACTAATCAACTCACTAAATCGACTATTTAACTCTTTTAATACTTCAAACAGCTTATTAATATTAACAAACCCTAAAAAATCCTCTCCACCTGCATAAACAGTCATACCTTTTGGCTCTTTTAGTATCTCCTTTGCTTTTTTCGCAAAAATTGCTAGATTTGAACTAATATCTTTATGAAAATCTCTTAATCTACTTTGGTCATTGAGTTTTTGACCTGAAAGCCATTTTCCCATATCATCGCCATCAAACATAATAACAGCATAATATGAAGTCTGTTTATATTTTCCTTTTATAGCTTTTTTAAATTCTTGAAACTCTTGTTTAGCATCTTCTAATGAATTGCTAACATCATTCTTTTTAAAGAAATCTTTTGTTAAATTTTCTTCATAAAAAAGTTGACTATCTCTCTGCTTTTTTCTAATCTCTAAAGGAATATTCATAATAGCAATATCAGCAGTAGAATCAAAACTTTCTACATCCATTATTCTCTTAGTATAACAGATTCCACAAAGTCCCTCTTTATCTTGCAGAAGATTATCATATACTAATTCTAAATCTTCTCTTTGTAAATCAATATAGAACTTCATTCTTTTTTTGTGATTTTTAGAATCTTTATCTTTATAAACAGCAATATTTCTCTCTCCACATATAGAACATTTTCTACCAACTTCTCCTAATTGAGTAAAGAAACGGCTATTTTTCGCTCCTGCCAATCGTTTTTCAACCTCATCAAAAGCCTCTTTATAATCTCCACCATATTCACTAGCACTCCAATAGATTTGAAAAAAGTTTTCTATATGTTGCTCTATTATAGGACTTTGGTTCTTATTAAGAGTTTTAAAATAGTTTAATATTTCATCACTCACATTAGAAGCAAAACTCTTTAACTCATCTTCACTCTCAAAAGAGACTTCAACTAAAAATCTATTAGGATAAGAGTTTTTACCCTCTGTCTGTTGAGGAAATATTATGGTAGCACCTCTATTTTTTGCATACTCAATTCCCACTTCTGACATCTTTGATAAAATAGTACTTCCACCATAAAGCTCTTTTAGCTTTCTTGCTTGTGAGATAAAATCTTGAACAGGGGTTATGGTTAAAAGGAAAAGGTATCTCATAGTATTGCCTTTTTAAATTCTGATAATCGTCCATTATCTATTGGTTTTGTTGCCTTTAAAGTGGTAATAATCGGTCTATATCTCGTTCCATCCTTAATTACAGATATATAGATAGGAGAAGCATATCTTCCATTTTTTACCGAACCAAACATACCATCTTTATTATGATGATGTGTTGCAGAACTAATTGTTTTTATCAAACTATTTATATCGTTATACTCTTTTCCAATTTCAATATTTTTGATACTTTCAATATAAGGATACTTGTTATCAGACTCTTCATCAAAATTAGAATTTATTTTTTGAATAAGATTTCTAATGTACTCAATATTGATATTATCTTGAACTTGAATACTCCCAAATCCTCTACGACTTCTTTGACCAAATCCACCTAAAATAGAAGTAAGTTCAAAAATATCATTGACAATATCTAATTCTCTTCCAATAAACTCTATTTTAAAATTTTGATTTTCCTTATAACCATTAATTCTAAAACGACTATTTTTATGAGGTAAAGGGTCTATCTGTTCTGTCTGTAAATATCCCATCAATAATTTTATTCGAAAACTACTCTTTACAGCACTATTTTCATTTGCACCACCAAACAACAATGACTCTTGTTTTTTTAACTCATCTAAACTCAAATTCCCATGAATAGCCCTCCACCAAAACCTCATAGCACCTTTTATAGCTGGTGGTCTTAATTCTGCTACTGTTGTATCTTCTCCGTGCATCAGCATTGGTGTTATTAATTTACACTCTACGGCTTCTATTTCCATTTTGTTTTTCCCTTTCTTTTAATTCTACTCTATAAAACTTAATCTATAACTCCCCCAACCAAGCCCCATAGAGGTCTCTTTAACTTCTTAATATAATCTCAAATATATTATTGCCATCTTTATAACAATAGTTGAGTTTATAGTCAAGTCTTTTGACTATATTGTTAACTATATATAACCCCAAACCAAACCCTTTTTGTCTCTTTTCTTCTTGTGTAAATGGTTCAAGATAGTATTCAAGTGGGTGTTCTAAACTTCTACCTTTTGAAAAAACTTTAATGGATTTTCCATCACTTATAATTGTTGTACTAAAATCTTCAGAGTACTTTATAGCATTGTCTATTAGATTTTTAAGAGCTAAAGATAGTAATTTTGCATCTGTTATTAATGTCTCATTTTCAGTTTTTATAGTAATTTGTTCTCTATTACATAAAAGAAGAGTTAAACTATCTTCTATAATATCATTAATATTTACCTCTTTTAATTTAGGTTTAAAACTTTGGGTTGTAATTCGTTCAATATATGCCAACTCTCCTATAAGCTCATTCATTCTCTCAAAAGCACGAATTAGGGTCTTTTTACTGTTTCCATCTTCTATCATCTCTACAGCTATTCTTCCTTTTGTTATGGGGGTTTTTAGCTCATGCATCATATTACGCATAAATAGATTTTTAGACTCTAGTAGAGTCTTTATGTGATGTATTGCATTATCAAAACTTTGAGCAATTTGACCTATCTCATCATTACTTTTATAGGTTATCTTTATATTCATATCACCTTTGGCAAATTTTAAAATCTGCTTATTAAGTTTTTTAAGAGGGGAGAGTTTTCTTGTAATTGCTATATATAAAAATATAAATAAAAAGGCTACTAGAATAGCTATTAAGATAGTAACTTTAATACGAATATTATTTGATTTTATATCTTTTAACATAAGATTATAACCGTATCGCTGTAGATAGATATAGTGGTTATCCCCTATAGCAAAAATTTGCATTCTTCCATAAACAGACTCACCCTCAAAAATAACCTTGCCTCTACTTAAAATAAGTAGTCTATTGGCATTAATTGCTACAGGTTTTACTTTTGAATTTTTATAGAATTTTTCTATCTCATCTTTAGATGGATTTAGTTGTGCAGTGGAAAGAAGAGCATTTGAGATAAGTTGATAACGAGATATTTCATCTCTTCTCTGTCTCTCTTTATCCCAAGAGATAAAAAAAAAGAGAGCAGTTATAAGAAGAGATAAGACTAGAGCAAAAAGTATATTTATAAATGTATTAACAGATATATTTCTCATAAACTATACTTTTTCTGTTAAAAGATACCCTATACCCCTAACAGGCTTTATATATGAGTTCTCCTTATCAATATTTGATAACTTATGCCTTATTCTTGAAATCATAACATCAATATTTTTAATAGAGCTATTATCATCAATATGTTCACTATCATAAAGAAGTTGCTCTCTTGATACTGCTGAATTTTTATTTTTAATTAAAATAGATAATATATCAAACTCAGCAGCTGTAAGTTCAAGCAGTTTATTATGAAATACAATATTTCTAGCACCAAAATTTAGCTCAAAAAGAGATTTTTTAACAGCTGTATCGTTACTTTTTTGTACTCTTCTTAATATTGTCTTTATTCTAGTTACAAGCTCCCTTGGGTCATAGGGTTTTGGCATATAATCATCAGCTCCTCTTTCAAGTGCTATTACCTTATCGGTTATATCATCTCTAGCAGATGAGACAATAATTGGAATAGATGAATTTTTTCTAATCTTTGGAATAACCTCTAATCCATCAATACCAGGTAAGGTTAAATCTAAAATAATTAGGTCAAACTTATGTTGAGTCAGTAGCGAAAGTCCAATATATGGCTCTTCAGCATCAATAACTTCAATATCAAATTTATTTAAATATTCAGTTAAAATTTGTGAAAGCTCATAATCGTCTTCTATCATTAAAATCTTTATAATAATAAATCCTTATATTTTTATTTTTGGTGGTATGTTAACACGGGAGAGATTAATTTTTAATAAAGATATATACCATCAGCATTGTTCACAAAGGTTTATTACAAAGGAGGTCTAAAAATGTTCTATCAAGGGAGTATATTTTTCAGAAAGGAGTTTATTCTATACTAAATCTTGTGAACAATGGTGATGATACTTACTTGTTTTTCTTATATGAATTATATAAGATTATGATTAATAATCAACAAATGAAAAGTTAATCATTAGTTAATGTATATATGATATACTTATCTTTTAATTTAATAATAGATAAAGGGACACGGTTGGAATATTGGAACCATATTTATGAACATTTTAACCCTATAGCTTTTGATTTAGGCATTATATCAGTACATTGGTATGGTATTATGTATATATCTGCACTTCTTACAGCTCTTTGGTTTGCTAAATGGATTATAAAAAAAGATACAATAGATATAAAAACAGATGAGATAGATAACTATTTTATATGGATAGAGGTAGGTATTATATTAGGTGCAAGAGTTTGGTATATTCTTTTTTATGACAACAATACAATATACTATTTAACCCAACCTTGGCAGATTTTTAATCCATTTCATAATGGAGAATTTGTAGGTATTAGAGGAATGAGTTATCACGGTGCAGTAGTTGGTGCAATTATAAGCTCATATCTATTTTCAAGAAAACACCCAAATACTCTTTTTAAAATAATAGATGTAGTAGCACTTGCCATTCCTGTAGGATATATCTTTGGACGAATAGGAAACTTTTTAAACCAAGAGTTGGTAGGAAGAGCTACTGATGTATCGTGGGGAATATTCGTTGACGGTGTTTTAAGACACCCCTCTCAACTATATGAAGCATTTTTAGAGGGTTTTATTGTAGCTGTTATTCTCTATCTTTATAGAAAAAGAAAATCCTTTGATGGACAGTTAATGGGGCTATATGGCATACTATATAGTATTACACGATTTATATCAGAGTTTTGGAGACAACCTGATATTCAATTAGGTTATCTATATGATAACTGGTTAACTATGGGACAGTTACAGAGCTTAGTTATGCTTTTTATCTCTATTGGTATCTATTTCATATTAAAGAAGAATTCAAAATCTTATTAATTTTTTAATTTAAAGAAAATTTAATTTTAGATATAATTAATCTATATTTATAATATTTTTTTAAATTAATCAAAGGAATGAGAAATGAAAAATATACAATTATCAATTATTACTCTAATATCAACAGGATTTTTATGTTATGGGGGTGGAGATATAGCTGAAGTTACACCTTATGAGAGTAATGACATTAATATGGCAATAGAAGAAGCAACTCCTTATATTGAGCCAACTCCTACATCAATACCAACTCCTATTATAAAAAAAATACCCCAAAAGGTAGTTAAACTTAAAAAAGGGATAAATCCTAGTGGATTTTATGTTGGTCTAGGAATAACAGGAAGTAGATATAAAGATAGTTGTAAATGTACAACACCTACAAACTCAATCCCTACAAAAATTACAAATAAAGAGCGAAATCTAGCAATATTAACAAGAGTTGGTTATGATTTTAATCCATATATTGGTATTGAAGCTAGAGGAATAAGAAGTGTGGCCGAAGATGATGATTTTAAACTATCCCACATTGGACTCTTTTTAAAACCAATGATACCTATTGGAGATATAACAAATCTATATGGAATATTAGGTGTAGCAAAAACAAAAGTTACAGGAAATATCCCAAAAGTTGATGCAGAGAGTGCTGCTTTTGGAGGTGGATTAGAGTTTGATTTATCTAAAGATATACCAAAAGAGGGGCGATATTCAAGAAAATTTGATGGAAAAGGAGACCAAGAAAAAGGTGTTGGCTTTTTCTTAGATTATGAGAGACTTGTTGTTAAAAAAAATACACCAGACTTAGATACTCTTAGTGCAGGAGTATCTTACGACTTTTAAACTAAACCTTTCTTCTCCTTAGCCTCTGCTATACCTCTTCTTAAAATAGTGTAGCTAGGGAGTTTAATAGGTAGAACAATATCACTAAGGTTTCCACTATGAATACACTCAAACTCTTTACCCTTAGTTGATACTATCTTTTTAAATATAATATAAAAAGAGTCTTCTCTTTTTTCTATTTTACACTCCTCATTCTCCATCTCTTCTATAGTTACACCAACAGGTAAAACTATCTCTACACTATCACCTATACAAGTTTTATCTTTACACCTCCAAGTTAAACCATCTTCACTAACTAGCCCTGCTACTTGATGTGTTCCATCTTGAATTGTAAATTTATGAGATTGGGTATTATTTCGTTCAAATGGTTTAGAGATTAAATAAGCATCAGAAAAACCTCTATTTTGTGTTGTGTGTAGCTCTTTTTGGTATCTCTCTTCTTTAAAATCACCTGCATAAAAGTCATCAATAGCGTGTCTATATGCTTTGGTAACAACTCCTGCGTAGTATGGTGATTTTGTTCTTCCCTCTATTTTTAAAGAGTCAATTACTCCTGAAGATAAAATTTCATCTACATGAGATGCCATATTCATATCTTTAGCATTCATAATATATGTTCCAACTCCCTCTACCTCATCTAATCTAAAGGTTGTGTTAGACTCTGGTGAGTGAGCATATATCTCATAAGGAAATCTACAATCATTTGCACAACTTCCTCTATTCGGTACTCTTCCTGTCTGTAAGGCTGAAACTAAACATCTACCACTATAAGCAAAACACATAGAACCATGCACAAAAATTTCTAACTCTAAATCTGGAATTACTCTCTTTATAGCTTCGCAATCTTTTAAGGAAATCTCTCTTGCTACTATTATTCTCTCTACTCCCATATCATAATATACTTGGGCATCAAGTACATTCATAACATTAGCTTGTGTTGATAGGTGAATTGGAATTTGTGGTGCTATCTCTCTTGCCATTTTAACAACTCCTGCACTAGATACAATAAGTGCATCAGGTTTAAGCTCTGCCATTTTTGCTATATGATTTCTATATAGTTTAATTTGAGAGTTAAATGGAAAACTATTAATAGTTGTATATACTTTTTTGCCCAAATTATGAGCATACTCTATTCCACTAGCATAAGAGTCCATATCAAACTCTTTTCCTGAACGAATACGGAGTGAAAAGGTACTTGTTCCTCCATATACTGCATCTGCTCCATAAGCTAGTGCAATTTTAAGTTTTTCTAAATTTCCTGCTGGTGCTAACAGTTCTGCTTTTTTCATTAAAATTCCTAAGCCTCATTAAACTTACGACTACTAAGCTCTGTTAAAAACTCCTCTAAAGAGTATTTTTGTCTATAATCTGAAGACATAATATGAACTAAAATATCACCCATATCTATAACTACCCAATCTTCACTCTCATCAATATGTAAAAACTCTTCACCTAGAGGTTTTAATTTATCTTTTAGATGTTCTGATAGTGATAATGAGTGTTTACCACCAAGAGATGTAGCTAAAACCACTCTTTCTGAAATATAATCAATATCTTTAAGGTCAAAAACCTCTATCTCTTCAGCTTTTTTTTCATCTAATATAGTAACTATTCTATCTATTCTTTTATTTAAATTCATATATATTTTGTTTCCTTTTCTAATTTCTGTTGAGCTTATATCTGCTTCAACTTTTAAGATTTTAAAATCTCTTAATTTTGAGGTATCTAACCCATACCCACCTCTTGTTGCTATAACCCAAGTTATTTGAGAATTTAGCCATTTGAAATTATACCATTTATCAATAGTACCTAGATTATCTGCTCCAATTATAATATATTTAACACTGTGTATTTGTTGAAAATATTTTAGTGTGTTAGCTGTTTGGGTTGCCTCTTTTCTATCTACCTCATAACTATCTATTGTTACTTTTTGAAACTCTTTAAATATCTCTTTTGACATAGATAACCGTTTTACAGGTGAAGCGTGAGAGCCTAATTTAAATGGATTTAAAAAAGTAGGTATTATAATTAATCTCTCTATATCTAATACTCTTAAAGCCTCTTTTACTATGGCTTTATGCCCAAAGTGTGGAGGGTCGAAACTACCACCAAAAAGTGCAACACTCTCTTTTCTATCTTTAAACAAAAAATAACCCCAAATTATGTAATATATAAAGAATTTTATCGTAAAAAACTAAGGAATGAATAAATGGCTGTTAAAGTAGCAATAAATGGATTAGGAAGAATAGGTAGATGTGTAGCAAGAATTATTGCTGATAGAGATGATGTTGAACTAGTAGCAGTCAATGCAAGTGGAGCTGAAAATATTATTGAATATGGTTTAAAATATGACTCTGTGCATGGAAAAAGATTAGATGTTAGTGTAAAAGATGGATTTGTAAATATTGGTTCAACTAAAGCTAAACTATTCTCTGAAAGAGACCCTGCAAAAATTGCTTTTGCAGAGACTGGTGCTGAACTTGTATTAGAGTGTACGGGTGCATTTTTAACACAAGAGTCTGCTCAAGCTTACATTGATAATGGAATTAAAAAGGTACTATTCTCAGCACCTGCAAAAGATGCTACACCAACATTTGTTATTGGTGCAAATGAAGAGAGTTATGCAGGTGAAGCAATAGTTTCAAATGCAAGTTGCACAACAAATGGGTTAGCACCTGTAGCTAAGGTGTTAGATGATAATTTTGGAGTGGAAGCTGGACTAATGACAACCATTCATAGCTATACAGGTTCTCAACCTATTTTAGATGGAAAACATAAAAAAGACCCAAGAAAAGGTAGAAGTGGAGCTGTAAATATTGTACCAACTACAACAGGGGCTGCAAAAGCTATATCTAAAGTGTTACCAAACTTAGCAGGAAAACTGAATGGTCAAGCATTAAGAGTTCCAACTCCTGATGTATCAATGGTTGATTTAACTGTAACTCTATCTAAACGCGTAACACTAGATGAGGTAAAAGAGGCATTTAAAGTAGCAAGTGAGACTACACACAAAGGAATTTTAGGAGTTGATGAGGAGTATCTTGTATCACAAGATTTTGTAGGTGAGAGTAGAAGCACAGTTGTTGCTATGGATACTATCCAAGTAATTGGTGATAATATGGTAAAAGTTCTATCATGGTATGATAATGAGTGGGGTTACTCGTGTAGGTTAGTTGATATGGCAGTTCACATTAGCAATTAAGGAGGCTTTTTTGAGAACAATTAAAGATTTAGAGAATATCGAGGGTAGAAGAGTATTTATAAGGTGTGACTTTAATGTCCCAAAAGATGAAGATGGTAATATTACTGATGATAGAAGAATTAGAGGTGCATTGCAGACCATTAGATACTGTTTAGATAGAGATTGTAAAGTAATCTTAGCTTCACATGCAGGGCGACCTAAAAAAGGAGTTTATAATGAAAACCTCTCAATGAAAGCTGTTGTTGTAAGACTCAGAACTCTTCTTAAAATTGCTGAAAAGATTACTTTAGCAAAAGATGTAATAGGCGAAGATGCTCTTTCTAAAGCTAAAGAGCTTAAAGCTAAAGAGGTTTTAGTTCTTGAAAATCTAAGATTTGAAGAGGGTGAAGAGAAAAACGATATAGAGTTTGCTAAAAAGTTAGCTACTATGGCAGATATTTATATTAATGATGCTTTTGGTGTATGTCATAGAGCTCACGCATCTGTTGAAGCTATGGCTAGATTATATGATAAAGAGCATAGAGTAGCAGGTTTTTTACTCTCTAAAGAGGTAACATTCTTTGAGAAAAAACTTGATAATCCTATGAGACCATTTGTTGCTATTGTTGGAGGGTCTAAAGTTTCAGGAAAACTTGAAGCACTTAGAAATCTAGTAGAAAAAGTTGATAAGATTATCATCGGTGGAGGAATGGCATTTACATTCCTAAAAGCACAAGGGTATGAGATAGGAAATTCTTTAGTTGAAGATAATCTATTAGATGAAGCTAGAACTATTATAATTAAAGCTCGTAAAAAAGGTGTTAAGTTCTATCTTCCAATAGATGTAGTAGTAGCTCCAGAGTTTTCTGAAAATTGTGCAATAAAATATCTACCTGCACAAGAGATACCAAAAGGTTGGATGGGACTTGATATTGGTCCAGCATCTTCAAGACTCTTTAGAGAGGTTTTAAATGATGCTCAAACTATTATTTGGAATGGACCTATGGGTGTTTATGAGATGGATAGATATGCAAAAGGTAGCCTAAAAATGTCTCATAATATAGCAGATAGTTACGCTACAACTATTGTTGGTGGTGGAGATACAGCAGATTTAGCACAAAAAGCAGGAGATGTTGAAGAGATGACATTTGTTAGCACTGGTGGGGGAGCTAGTTTAAACCTAATTGAAGGTAAAGAGTTACCAGGTATTACAGCACTTCAAGCTGAATAAGAAAGGGATATATGATATACGCAGGAAATTTTAAGACAAACCATACAAGACAATCAACAAGAGAGTATCTTATGAAGATGCAACTCCATCACCATAAAATAAAAGAGGGAGATAGAGTTTTAATCTTCCCTCCTATTACAGCTATTGATAATTATGATGTTAACTTTACAATAGGTGTGCAAAATGCTTATCCTATTCAAAATGGAGCTTTTACAGGTGAAGTTGGAGTTGAACAGTTAGAAGAGTTTAATATTAAAACTATTCTTATAGGACATAGTGAAAGAAGGGAAGTTTTAGGTGAAAGCCAAGAGTTTATAGCTAAAAAGTTTAATTTCTTTAAAGATATGGGATTTGAAATTATTTACTGTATTGGTGAGCCTTTAGAGGTTAGAGAAGAGGGAGAAGAGGCTGTTATAAAATATCTTTTAACTCAATTTAAAGGGATTGATACAGAGTATGATAACTTTTTAGTAGCTTATGAACCTATTTGGGCTATTGGAACAGGAAGAAGTGCAACAGTAGAAGAGATAGCTTCAACTCATAATGAATTAAAGAGATATATAAATAAACCTCTTCTTTATGGTGGTAGTGTAAAGGGGAGTAATATAGCTGAAATTTCGGCTATAGATAATGTAGATGGTGTACTAGTTGGTGGAGCTTCACTTAAAACAGAAAGCTTTTTAGAACTAGTTTTGCATTAATTAATTTAGTTGTAAAGAATTAAATATAGTTATAAGTTTAGCAATTGTATAATATAATTTCACAAAATTAAAACAGGGGATTATACAATGCTAAAGAAAATTTTAACATTTAGTCTAAGTATAGGTGCAACTTCTGTACTGTTCTTAGGAACAGCACTAGTTGCAAAGGATAAGGTTGTTTTACCACCATCGTGGACAACAACTAGAATAACTTACAATATTACTGTAGAGGAATTAGCTAAAAGATATTATGGTGACTCTAAAGATTATAAATATATTTTAGAGGCAAATAAAAATATTTTAAGAGGAAATCATATTGTTCCTAAAAATACAGAAATTAAAATTCCAATAACTCCAAAGTTTAGAGACCAACCTGAACAGTTAGGGTGGAACTCTCCATCATAGTCAAATTGACTCTATCTATCTCTTTTTTGAGATAGATAACAATCGCTATTTTATATTCAAATTAAATACAAAAAAGATAATATTATGCAAAAATTACAAATTACAATAGATGGAAATGAAGCTGTAGCACGAGTTGCCTATAAAATTAATGAAGTTATTGCTATTTACCCTATTACCCCATCTTCTCCCATGGCAGAACTTAGCGATATATATGCAACTCATAAAGAGAAAAATATTTTTGGAACTATTCCTGAAATTATGGAGATGCAAAGTGAAGGTGGAGCTAGTGGAGCAGTACATGGTTCACTTCAAAATGGAGCATTAACTACTACTTTTACAGCCTCGCAAGGTCTTTTGCTTATGATACCAAATATGTATAAAATCGCAGGAGAACTTACACCTACTGTTTTTCATGTAGCCTCTCGTTCTATTGCATCTCAAGCTTTATCTATATTTGGTGACCATAGTGATGTAATGTCAGTTAAACAGACAGGTTTTGCTCTTCTATCTTCAAACTCTGTTCAAGAGGCACACGATTTTGCTCTAATTGCTCAAAGTGCATCTTTAAAATCTCGTATTCCATTTTTACACTTTTTTGATGGATTTAGAACATCTCATGAAGTTAGTAAAATAGAACTACTTAATAAAGAAGTTTTAAAAGATATGATAGATGAGGAGTTAGTTTTTAAGCACCGTTCTCGTGCATTATCATCTGATAATCCATTTATTAGAGGAACTTCACAAAATCCTGATGTCTATTTTCAAGGAAGAGAGAGTGTAAATAACTACTATATTAATCTTCCTAAAATAGTTCAAGATAGTATGGATAGATTTAAGGAGTTAACAAAAAGAGAGTATAAACTTTTTGATTTTATAGGAGATAAAGAGGCTGAAAGGATTATTATACTTATGGGTTCAGGAGCGGAAACTGCTCATGAGACCGTAGAATATTTGGTAAATCAAGGTGAAAAGGTAGGAGTTATTAAAGTTAGACTCTATAGACCATTTTCTATTGAGTATTTTATAAAATCTCTACCAAAAAGTGTAAAATCAATAGCTGTTTTAGATAGAACTAAAGAGTCAGGCTCTTTAGGTGAACCACTCTATTTAGATATAGTTAGTGCATTAAATGAACTTAGAGAAGATGGAAAATTGGACTTTGATATGCCACATATTATAGGTGGTAGATATGGCTTATCCTCTAAAGAGTTTACCCCTGCTATGGTTAAGGCTATTTTTGATGAATTATTAAAATCTAAACCTAAAAATCATTTTACTATAGGAATATATGATGATATAACCAATAGTTCATTAGAGTGGGATAAATCTTTTTCTATAGAGGATAAAGATAGATTTAAAGGGATATTCTTTGGTTTAGGAAGTGATGGAACAGTTGGAGCAAATAAAAATTCTATTAAGATAATTGGGGAAGAGACAGATAATTATGCACAAGGATATTTTGTATATGACTCTAATAAATCAGGTTCAATGACTATTTCTCATTTAAGATTTGGCTCTAAACCTATAAAATCCACCTATCTTATAGATAAAGCAAACTTTGTAGCATGTCACAGAGCAGTTTTTCTTGAAAAATTTGATATATTAAAACGAGCAGATAACGGTGCTATATTTTTACTGAACTCTCCATTTCATAAAGATATAGTCTTTTCAAAACTTCCTAAAAAAATACAACAAGAGATAATAGATAAAGAGCTTAGATTTTTTGTAATAGATGCAGGTAGTGTTGCATTAAAAAGTGGTATGGGAAAAAGAATAAATAGTATTATGCAGACATGCTTTTTTGCAATATCCAATATTTTACCAAAAGATGAGGCTATAGAAAAAATAAAAAATAGTATCTATAAAAGCTATATTAAAAAGGGTCAACAAGTAGTTGATATGAATAATCATGCTGTTGATAACACTTTACATAATCTATTTGAGGTTAAAGTTCCATCTAAAACAGAGGGAGATAAAAAGATGTCTCCTGTAGTTAAGGGTAATTTTAATAAATTTGTAGAGGAGATAACAGCTCAATTAATTGCAGGTGATGGAGATGAAATTCCTGTATCTAAAATACCAGCTGATGGAACTTGGCAAAGTGGTACAACACAATATCAGAAACGAAATATGGCTTTAGAAGTTCCTGTTTGGGACGCTAATAGCTGTATTCAGTGTAATAGATGTGTATTAGTTTGCCCTCATGCTGTTATTCGTTCAAAAGTTGTAGATAATGCTCTTTTAGAAGATGCACCTTTAATATTTTCTACCATTAAAGCTAAAGGAAAAACCTTTAACCCTAGTGATAGATTTACCATAAAAGTATCAGTTGAAGATTGTACTGGATGTGGTATATGCGTAGAGGCTTGTCCTGCTAAAAATAGAGAAGATAGTAGTTTAAAAGCTATTAATATGAGACCTATCGAAGAGGCTCATAATGAAGGAGTTATTAATTGGGAATATTTTACAAAACTTCCATATTATAATAGAGATAGATTAAACCATACAAAAATGAAAGAGTCTCAATTTCTTGAACCTCTATTTGAGTTCTCTGGTGCATGTGCTGGGTGTGGAGAGACACCTTATATTAAATTAGCTACTCAACTATTTGGAGATAGAATGATAGTTGCTAATGCAACAGGGTGTTCTTCTATATATGGTGGAAATCTACCAACAACTCCTTGGAAAAAAAATAATAAAGGAAAAGGTCCTGCTTGGTCAAACTCTCTATTTGAAGATAATGCAGAGTTTGGTTTAGGATTTAGATTAGCTATTGATAAACATACTACTAATGCTAGAGAGATTTTAGAAGAGTTAAAAGATAAGGTGGGAGTTAAACTTAGTGAAGATATTTTAAACTCAACTCAAAAAGATGAAAGAGAGATATTTAATCAAAGGGATAGAGTAGAAAAACTTAAAGAGATTTTAAAAAATATAAAAGGAGTAAAAGCTAGAAGATTAGAGAGTATTATTGACTATTTAGTAAAAAAATCAGTTTGGATGATTGGTGGTGATGGTTGGGCTTATGATATTGGTTATGGGGGGTTAGACCATGTCTTAGCAAGTGGTAAAAATGTAAATATTTTAGTACTAGATACACAAGTTTATTCAAACACAGGTGGACAAGAGTCCAAGGCTACAATGACAGGAGCTGTAGCAAAATTTGCATCAGGGGGAAAACCACAAAATCCTAAAGATTTAGCTATGATGGCTATTGCTTATGGAAATGTATATGTAGCAAGAGTTGCTATGGGTGCTGATAATGCACAAACAGTTAAAGCATTTATTGAAGCAGAAGCTTATAATGGACCATCTATTATTATTGCTTATTCTCACTGTATAGCTCATGGGTATGATTTGCGTTATGGAATGGAACATCAAAAGTTAGCAGTTGATAGTGGATTATGGGCAACTTTCCGTTATAACCCTACTTTAGAAAATCCTATGCAGTTAGATTATAAAGAGCCTAAAATAGATGTAAAAGAGTTTATGTATAAAGAGACTAGATTTAATATGGTTGAAAAAATGGATGCTAATAGTGCTAAAGAGTACCTAAATACAGCACGAAAACACGCAAAAGAGATGTATAAAAGATATAAAAATATAGAAGAGATGTAACAAAAAGAGTTTGAAAAATATAATAATATTATTTTTATAAACTAGCATATAGTTTAAAGCTTAATATAAGTATTACTCATTATTATAGGAATTGATAATAATCAATATAATAAATTATAACATATAGGAGATAAAAAATGAAAGCAGTCGTTATGGCAGGTGGCTTTGGAACAAGAATTCAACCACTTACAAACTCTAGACCTAAACCGATGTTGCCAATTATAAATAGACCAATGATGGAAAAAACTATGATGACCCTAAAAGATTTAGGAATTAAAGAATTTATAGTTTTATTATATTTTAAACCAGAAATTATACAAGATTACTTTGGAGATGGAAGTGATTTTGGAATAAAGATTACCTATGTTGTGCCTGATGATGATTATGGTACAGCAGGAGCTGTTAAATTAGCACAAGAGCATATTGGAGATGAAAATTTTATTATTATTAGTGGTGATTTAGTAACGGATTTTAATTTTCAGAAAATTTTTGACTACCATGCAGAGAAAAAATCTAAATTAACCATAACTTTAACTTCTGTTGATAACCCTTTAGAGTTTGGTGTAGTAATAGCAAATGAAGATGGAAAAATAGAAAAATTTTTAGAAAAGCCTAGTTGGGGAGAGGTATTTAGCGATACAATCAATACTGGAATATATATAATAGAGCCTGAAATTCTAAACTATATACCACAGAATGAAAATTATGATTTTGCTAAAGACCTATTTCCAAGACTTATGCGAGAAGGTATAGACCTAATGGCAGGGTATGCTAAAGGATACTGGAGAGATGTGGGAAATCCTGAAAGCTATAGAGAAGTTTATGAAGATATTTTATCTGGTAAAGTTAATTTTAAAATTAATGGCAAAAAACAGATATTCCCTGATGGAGTACTATATAGTAAAAATGGATATAAATTAGATAAAAGCATAGAGATTATAGGAACAGTTGTTTTAGGAGAAGGTGTTACACTTAAGAAAAATATTAAATTAAATAATATTGTAATTGGAGATAGTGTTACTATTGGAAAAGATAGTAATATTAGAAATAGTGTTATTTGGGAAAATGTAACTATTGGAAGAGGTGCAAAATTAGATGGTTGTGTAATATGTAATAACAATAAAATAGGTAAAAACTTTACAGCAAAAGCTGGTCTAATTTTAGCAGAAAATTGTGAAATTGGAGAACTTGTTAATATAGAAAAAGATGTTACTATTTGGGCAGATAAGGTAATTGAAGATGCCTCTATTATTAGTAATAACTTGATTTTAGGAAGCAAATATAAAAACTCTATTTTTGAATATGGTAAGGTTGTAGGACAATCTAATGTTGAACTTTCATGTGAAATGGCAACTAAACTAGCAGAGGCATTTGGTGCAACTCTTCCTGTAGGTTCTACTATTTTAATGTCAAGAGATTATCATAAAAATTCAAGAATGTTAAAACGGGCATTTGTAGGAGGAATATTATCTTCTGGTGTAAATGTAGTTGATTATAATGCAATTCCATCATCTATTATGCGTTGTAATATTGCAACACACGATAAATTTATAGCAGGTGTATATTTTAATCAAAAGATAAATGACCCAACAAGTACTGTTATTACATTCTTTAATAATGAAGCATTAAGAATAAATAGTGATTTATCTAAAAAAATAGAGAAATCATTTTTTAAAGAGTCATTTAGAAGAGTTGATTACTCAAAAATTGGTGAGATTTATCAATCAGAACATGAAAAAGAGTATAAATTCTATAAAAAAGAGATAGAAAGACTTTTACAATTACATAAATTTAAATGTATAGATTGTAGAATAGCTGTTGATATGATGCACGGAATTGCATCAGAAGTTTTTCCTGATATACTTAATGATTTAGGCATAGATAATATTATGTTTAATGCTCATGAAGATGTATCTCGACTTGCAAATATTAATTCACTTGTAAAACAGTCTAATAGTGATATGAGTTCAATTATAAAAGCTCTTAAATTAGATGCTGGATTTATACTATATCCTTATGGTCAAAGATTAGATATAGTGTGTGATAATGGAATAGTTCTTAATAAGCAAACCTCTCTGTTTGTTGTATTAATGCTTTTAAATATGGAAGCTAAAAATTTAGGTATTAAAAGAAGAGTATTTCTTCCAACATGGGCTTCTGATATTGTGGAGTTTGAAAATATTGATATAGAAAGAGGTCAATACTCTAATTTTAAAGATGAAGAGCTTAGAAAGTATGACCTTGTAGCTACAGGTGAAGGAAACTTTAGCTTTACAGAGTTTGCAACTCATAGAGACTCTATGTATGCAACACTTAAAATACTAGAGATGATATTAACACAAGGAGTTAAACTATCTGAACTTATATCTTCACTTCCAAAATTTTATTATAAAACTACCCAAGTACCTTGCACACAAGCACTTAAAGGCAAAATGATGCGTATGTTCTTACAAGATGCAAAAGGTAAAAAATCATCAACACTAGATGGTGTAAAAATTTGGATAGATAAACATGATTGGATTTTAATGATACCTGATTTATATACTGATAATCTCAATCTATATATACAAGCTGAAAATACAGAAAAAGGAGAGGCTATTTTAGAAAAATATAGTAAAAAAATTGAAAAATGGTCTAAGGAGTAGGAGTGATAAGTAATATTAAATATATGGCAGGAGTAAAGAGTTTAAAAGATATTGATATTACAGGAAAAAGAGTATTAATCCGTGTGGACTTTAATGTTCCAATGGATAATGAATTAAATATCTCTGATGATAGAAGAATTAGAGAAGCAATTCCTACTATTAACTACTGTATTGACCATAATCCATGCTCTATTACTCTAGTTACCCATTTAGGGCGACCAAAAGGGGAGTATGAAGAGAGATTTAGTTTAAAACATATTCAAAAGAGACTAGAGAGACTTTTACATAAAAAAGTAGAGTTTGTAGAAGATTTTGAAGCATCAAAAGATGAAATAGCAAGTTGTTCTTTAGAGAGAGTATTTCTTTTAGAAAATATCCGTTTTAATAAAGGTGAGAAGAGTAATGATTTAGAGTTTGCTAAAAAACTCGGTTCAATTTGTGATGTTTATGTAAATGATGCTTTTGGTACAGCTCATAGAAAACACGCTTCAACTTATGGAATTACTGACTTTGTTGAGACTAAAGTAGCAGGTTTTTTAATGAAAAAGGAGATAGAAGCATTTAGTAAAGCTTTAGAGAGACCAACAAAACCTATAGCATTAGTTATTGGTGGTTCTAAAATATCTTCAAAAATTACACTTCTAAGTGCTATTATGCCAAAGATTGATAAACTTATTATTGGTGGAGCTATGAGTAATACTTTTCTATACTCATTAGGGTTTGATATGCAATCTTCTCTATATGAAAAAGAGTTTACAGATATAGCAAAAAAGGTTTTAGAAGATGCAAAAGAGCATAGTGTCAAAATATATATGCCTGTTGATGTTGTAATTACAGACTCTATAGAAAATCCTATTGATGTCCAAGTAGTCCCAGTTCAAGATATATTAGAGGGATTTAAAGCAGTAGATATAGGACCTGCTACTGTTAAGCTATTCTCTGAAGCTGTGCATTTATCAAATACTATTATTTGGAATGGACCTATGGGAATTTATGAAAAGAGTAGATTTTCAAGAGGAACAAATAGATTAGCAAGTGCTATAGTAGATAGTTATGCCTATACAGTAGTAGGTGGAGGAGATACAGCAGATGCTGTTGAGAAAGCAGGAGAAAATGAAAACTTTAGCTTTATTTCAACAGGAGGTGGAGCTAGTTTAGAACTTTTAGAGGGTAAAATATTAGCAGGATTTGAGAAACTTGATAGAAAAGATTAAGATTATAATAACTAATAGGGTAAAATAACACTTTTAAAAAAGGATAGGTAAAAAAGTGTTATTAAATAAAAACAATCGGTTTAATCTTGCTAATTTAATTACTTTTGGTAATATCTCTTGTGGGATTATTGCCATTCATTTTATAGTTCATGGTGAATTTTTTATAGCTATTATTTTAGCATGGATTGCAGGGGCTTTAGATATAGCCGATGGAAAAGTAGCAAGAAAATATAATCTATCTACTGAATTTGGAATACAAGTTGATAGTTATGCTGATTTTATCTCGTTTGTAGTTATGCCATCATTTCTACTATATTATGCTATAAGTGCAAATAGTTCAAATATTGAGCAGTTTATTTTAGGAATTGTCTTTATAGCTTATATTATATCAGGTCTTAGAAGACTTATTGAGTTTAATCTAAAAGTAGAGGTAGGAGAGGCTGAAAAATATTTTACAGGAGTTCCCACACCACTTGGTGCAATTTTACTTTGGGTTTTATATCTTATATTTGCCTATAGCGTAATATCCAATCCCTATATTATAGCTCTATTTGTAGCAGTTATTGCTTGGTCATTAAATAGTAAAATCAAAATAAGACACCCATAATGAGTAGTATTAAAACAAAAATAGCAAACCTATCTGAATTGGTTATGTTTCAACATAGTATATTTTCACTACCTTTTATATTTATTGCTATGGTTGTAGCAAGTCACGGTTGGTTTGGGTGGGAGTTACTTTTTTTTGGAATAATAGAAGCAATTAGTGCTAGAAATTTTGCAATGGGAGTTAACCGTTATCTTGATAGAGATATAGATGCACTAAATCCTAGAACAAAAGATAGACCATCAGTTGATGGAAGAGTATCTAATAGTATGATGATAGGATTTATTACTGTAAATGCTCTTCTTTTTATTATAGTTGCATATTTTATTAATAATTTAGCGTTTAAACTCTCTATTCCAATACTCTTTATTTTAGGAGCTTATACATTTTTTAAAAGATTTTCATCTCTAGCTCATATTATTTTAGGTATCTCACTAGGATTAGCACCAATTGCTGGAGTTGTAGCAGTAAGTGGAGATATAACTTTATGGTCTATCTATTTAGCAATAGGTGTAATGTTTTGGGTAGCAGGATTTGATTTACTCTACTCTTTACAAGATATAGAGTTTGATAAAGCCCACAATCTCCACTCTATCCCATCTAAATTTGGTGCTAAAAAAACTATGCTTTTAGCTAAAGTGTTTCATATATTGACTATTGTTTTTTGGACACTCTTTGTTTATAGTGCAGGGTTAACATTTTTTGCACAATTAGCTATACTTCTTAGTGCCATTATGTTAGCCTATGAACACTACTTAGTAAATAAAGATTTTACAAAAATAGATAGAGCCTTTTTTACGGTAAATGGCTATTTAGGCATACTATTTTTAATATTAATTATTTGGGAGGTCATTTAAAATGGAAATATTTTATATATTAACTATATTTTCGCTTATAGGTTTTATGAGTGTAATTGTCTATCTATTTTTAGAAAAAACAAAAGAGGGTCAAAAGAGCGAATATTGTGAACTTTTAGAAGAGAGGCTCACTAGACTAGAGAGTTATGTATATGAATTAGAAGCAAAAGTATTAACTCCTGATAGTAAACTAAAAGAGAAGATAATACAGATGTATAATGATGGAAAAGATATTCCATTAATAGAAAATATACTAGATATTCCTCGTCTAAAGATAGAGATGATACTAAAACAGTATAAAAGAGAAAACTCATAAATATTCTCTTGAAATTATAGAAAAAATCAGCTATAATTTCGTCCTCATATAATAATATATGCACTCATAGCTCAGCTGGATAGAGCAACGGTTTGCGGTACCGTAGGTCAGGGGTTCGAATCCCTTTGGGTGTACCACTTTTTAATCTAACTGAATTTAAGAATATCTACAAAGAACAAATCAAACAAAAAATAAAAGGAAAATATATGAATTTATGTGTAGCATTAGATTTACCAACAGCTAAAGAGAATTTAAAACTAGCTAGAGAGTTAAAAGAGTATAATATTTGGTTAAAAGTTGGATTTAGAACATATATTAGAGATGGAAGAGAGTTTATAAATGAATTAAAAAGTATTAATCCCAATTTTAAAATATTTTTAGATTTAAAGCTATATGATATTCCAAATACAATGGTAGATGCTAGTGAGGAGATAGCAAAATTGGGTGTTGATATGTTTAATATTCACGCTTCAGCAGGAGAAGAGGCTATGAGAATGGTAATGAATAGATTGTCTAAATATAAAAATAGACCTTTAGTTTTAGCTGTTACAGCTCTAACATCATTTAATAATAGTGCTTTTAAAAAGATATATGGAGAAGATATAGATACAAGAGCTAAAGAGTTTGCTAAAATGAGCTATAGCAATGGATTAGATGGTGTTGTATGTAGTGCCTTTGAGAGTAAAGCCATAAAAGAGGAGACAGATAATAGTTTCTTAACTCTATGCCCTGCTATTAGACCATTTGGAGAAGATGCAGGAGACCAAAAAAGAGTAGCAACTATAGAGTTTGCTAAAGAGGCAAAAGTTGATTTTCCTGTAATTGGAAGACCTATATATAAAGATAGTAATCCTGCTAAAAAGGTTGAAGAGATTTTAGAGAGAATGGAGAAATGAAAAATTCTAATTTTTATTCTGAAAATTATAGTTCTCTAATAAAACAATACGACTCTATCTCATCACCTCTAAAATCTCTATTTGACAGATATATCCAAGCAAACTACAACACCTTGGATATAGGTTTTGGAAGTGGTAGAGATTTAAAATACATAAAAACTCTTGGTGCTAATTGTTATGGAATAGATAACTGTAAAAAGTTTGTAGATGTTCTTAGAGAGGATAATTATTTCAAAGATAGAGTTTTTTTAGCTAATTTACCTCATCTAAAATTGGATATTGGTATCAAATTTGATGTAATTATATTAGTAGCTATGTTAATGCACCTAACAAAAAAAGAGATAGCTCTATCCATTCAAAATCTTAAAAAATATCTAGTAGATAATGGCTTAATTATAGTTAGTTACTCTACTACTCCTAGAGTTAATGATGAGAGATTTTTTGAGGATTTAAGGGGTGAGGTTGTGGAAGAGCTGTTTTTAGAGAATGGGTTTGAGTTAATTGAAGAAAATAAGAGCTTTGACTCTTTGGGAAGAGGAATTGAGTGGAGGAGTGAAATTTATAAATTAATTTAATTATAATTTTTTGATATAATCACAAATATAAAAGGAGCTAAAGATGATAACAATACAACTAAATAACCCCTCTATCAATGAATATATACAAGCAGTTGGTAAGGAAAAAATTGAAGAGATGATTTCTACCTATTTAGAGATAAAAGCCAAATTTTATAACTCTTCTAAAAAAGAAGAAAATAGTGAACCACTCTATAAACAATTTGGAATTAGTGAAAAGTTACATAATAGATTATTGGCACTAAAACCTATATCTTTAAAGAAAACAACTAAAATGGGTCTTTTGAGAAATGAAATTAGTAATAAATTTAAAGATGAATATTCAAATAAATCTATAAAAGAGATACGAGATGAGTATTTTCATGCTAAAGAGTATCTATGAGTTTAAAAATCTTTATTGATACTAATATATTTTTAGATAGTTATTTACAAAGAGATAGTGGTGTTGCAAAATCTATTTTTGATTTTTTAGAAAATAATAATATAGATATTTTTCTTAATGATATTTCTATTATAAATATTGCTTATATTATAAGAAAAAGATTTACAAAAAATGATATAAAAGAGAAAATAAATCTTATTACGAATCAATACCATATTGTTTGTGCTAGTGAAGAAATTATATCAGATGCAAATAATTCAAACTTTAAAGATTTTGAAGATGGAGTACAATATTTTTGTGCAAAAAAGATTAATGCTGATTTAATTATTACAAATAATAAAAAAGATTTTAACTATTCTAAAATTGAAGTTTTAACTCCTGTAGAGTTTACTTTATTGTATATAGATTAAATATGAGATAAGAATAGAATGAATAGTAAAAAAATAAAAGAGTTTAAAAAAATCATCACAAAAAGTAAAAAGAACAATACTTACAAATTTACATTAGCAAAATTTTTACTTGATTATTCAAAAGAGTGTGAGATTATTGAGGATAAAAAAATAGATTATATGGAAATAGCTAAATATTTTTTGGATTATTATTGGGTTCAAGTTTGTAAATATAATATAAAGCAAGTTAGTAAAAATCAAAACACACCTGTGGTCGTAACTATTATAAAAGATTATTGTGATAGAGACAAAATAGATAAAAATGAGATTCTCAAAGAGATAGCTCAAAAGTGTTTTAAAGATGTAATCCCACGATTTCAGTATAAAAACAATACTTTCTATACACATTATCATGAAGTTCAAAACAAGAGTTATAAAATGCCACCTGATAATAAAAGATATATTTATCTGTTTAAAGAGTCTGTTGAGATTTTTAAGGATAATTATGAGGTACTTAGTGATGAGGTTTTGGGGGAATTGGAGAGGTTTTTAAAATAAAAGAAAACTTTGAAGATATTTAGAGTAAATAATTTCTAAATTAAATATTAATAAAATTTAAAGGGAAAAAATATGGAAAATAGAAAAGCAGATATTTTTTTAAAATTGGCAGACTCATTAAGTAAATATAGAAGAGCTGAGTTAAAAAATAATGAAAAAAATCTTATTGAGGAATTATATGTTGACCCATTAGATAATGATTTGATTTTAAAAAGTATGTTACAGGAGAATACAACTCTATTAATAGGTAGAAAAGGAACAGGAAAATCAACTATAATAAATAGATTTCAACACGAAATTAGAAAAACAGATGATAAAATATCTTTATATATTGATGTTAAGGCTTTATTTGAACAAGCAAAAAAATCTTCTTTTTCTTTTCAATATGAGATGGAAAATATCCTTTCATCTAGTGATAGAAAATTTAGAATAGAAAGAGTATTTGACTTTAATAAACTTCTTACTAATTGGATAAATAATTCTAAAGAATTAATTTGTTCTAATTGCAATAAAAAATATCCATTAGAGCAAAAAGATATTTTTTTTAAACATAAATATCCTTGTTTAAAATGCAATAAAGGAAAAGTAATTTTAAAACCAATTATAGATGATATTCAAAAAGAAAAAATAAATAAAAAGAAATCAAAAACATGATAACAATAAAATATATTTTAAACGAAATAAACCACCATAAAAAGATACTAATATTAGCTAACTTTATAGCTATAGTATCTATACTACTAAGTATTCCTGTTCCTCTTCTAATTCCTAAACTTATTGATGAGGTGGTTTTAGGTAAAGAGGGGTATATTACTAATATAATTGACCAATATATATCTATTGGTTCACCTGAATACTATATTTTAGTGGTTTTAATTGTAACTATATTTCTTAGGGCTATAAGTTTATTGCTTAATATTATCCATATAAGACTATTTACTAAAATTGCAAAGGATGTAAGTTATAAGATTAGAAAAAGGCTACTTGAACACTTAAGAGTTGTATCTATGAGTGAGTATGATATGTTGGGGTCTGGTTCGGTATCATCTAAAGTTATAACCGATGTTGATACTATAGATAAGTTTATAGCTAGTGGTGTGGGTGAGATTATTGTTGAGGCTTTAACTATTATAGGGGTGGCTTCTATTATATTTTATCTAAATTGGCAGTTAGCTTTAGTAATTTTAACTCTAAACCCTTTAGCTTTAGGATTTTTTTTAAGGGTGTTTAAAAATATTGCTAAAATTAAAAAGCAAGAGAATAAATCTATAGAGATTTTCCAAAACTCTCTAATTGAAAGTTTAGAGCTATATAACTTAATAAGAGTTCAAAATAGAGAAGAGTACTTTTTAAAAGAGATAGATAAAAAGGCACAAGAGATTAGAGATAGAGCCTATCTATATGGATTAAAGAGTGAAATCTCTCTTAAATTTGCACAGATGTTAATTATGTACTCTCATGATACCTTTAGAGCTGTTGGGATTTTAATGGTATTTTTTGGAAACATTACTATTGGTGAGATGTTGGCTATATTTGCTTATGCTTGGGTTATTATGAAGCCTATGGATAAACTGATGAACTTTACCCATCTATATTTTAATGCAAAATCATCTATTTCAAGACTTAATGAGATACTAAAACTTAATATTGAGCCAAAATATGAACTTAAAATAAATCCATTTAAAAATAGAGTTAGTGCATCAATTAGATTAAAAGATGTCTCTTTCTCTTATGATAAATCTGTAAAAGTTCTATCTAATATAAGTTTAGAGATAAAAGAGGGTGAGAAGGTAGCAATAGTTGGTGAGACTGGAAGTGGAAAAAGTACCTTAGCACAAATCTTAATAGGTCTGTATCCTATAAGTTCAGGAGAAATTTTTTATAATGAGGTAGAGATAAAAGATATTGGATATAAAACCATTAGAGAAAATGTCGGTTTTGTAATTCAATCTCCTCTAATGTTTAATAATACACTTAGATTTAATCTAACTTTGGGAAAAAACTATAGTGATGAGCAGATATATAAAGCCCTAGATGTAGCACAACTTAATGATTTTGTAAAAGGGCTAGAGAAAGGATTAGATACAGTAGTGGGTAAAAATGGAACAAAACTTTCAGGTGGGCAGAAGCAGAGACTATCTATCGCTAGAGTGTTACTTGATAATCCTAAAGTTATAATATTTGATGAGTCAACCTCATCTCTTGATAATAAGACAGAAGATAGACTACTTAAGGCTTTAGATAGTTATATTAAAGATAAGACTATTATAACTATTGCCCATAGAAAAAATAGTATAGAAAAAGCCGATAGAGTTATTAATTTAAGTGAGTTATAGATAACCTACTAACTTTTAAGATTTATTATATGATTTTTCATATAGAAATTCAGGGTCTAAATCAAGTTGATTAGCCCACTCTATAGTATCAAAAGATATTTTTACACTTTTAAATAAATTTTTATCTTTTAACTCTTGAAATTTACCAATATCAAGATATGGCTTTACATCAAATATTCTCTCTTCATTATTTTCAAATTTTAAAAGAAGATAATAATCTTCTAAAGGTTTTACATCTTTTATAGCTAAATACATATCAATCCTCCTATTTATCTTAAAGGGTCAATTTTAAATGGTAATTCACCATTTTGAGCTAAACTCCAATTGGCTAACAGTTCCTCTTTTCTCAGTTCCACCCATGCTAAAACAATTCTAAGTTTATTTTTAGGAAGTTTTCCTTCTATTAATTCAACTCTATTTATATCTATAACAGCTCTATAATCTTGATAGTAAATATGAATATGTGGTGGATTATGCTCTCTTGGAGCACAGTACATTCTAATAATTATTCCATAAAACATTGATATTGTTGGCATTTTCTCTCCTAATTTTCTAATTCACTTAAAAATAAATGTATTAAACTAATCATTCTATAATATAAATAATCAATATGCTTATTATCTTTAATTTCTATTCTATTAGTTTCAAAATGTCTAATTTGATAATTATTTCCAATATCTGTTAAACTTTTACACTCATCATTTAATAAGTTAGCAAAATCAACACTATCTTTTGAAACTAACTGAATTAACTCTTCAATAGATTGTTTTTTATTTTTATGCATATAGTATGTTTTCATTCTCTCAAAAGCATCCCATATTTTTTCAAGTGCATAAATTCTATCTTCAATTTTAGGTAAAATAAATTTATCTTGGCTCAATTTTACTAATTTATTTAATCTATTATCATTAGTTTTATAAATTTTATTTATTAAAGGTTCTATAGCTTTTGCAATAGTTCTATTAATTTCTCCGCTACTATTTAAATAAAAAACTATTCCATTTCGTTCAAAAATTTTATTTATTTCTTCAATAAATATATTTTTTATTTTTTTACTATCTTTAAATTTAAAATGATAATGTCCATAATATTGATAATGACGCTGATTATATTTATTATTATCTTTTTCAGCTTCAGTAATATTTTTATAACAAAACTCTATAAAATCTAAAATAGTATATTTATCAAAATTCCAAGAAATACTTTCTTCTTGTTTGATTTGTATAGGTATATCAATATTTGGTATTTCAGATTTTACTCTACTTTTAAATAATTCTTCATCAAATCCACATACCATTTCTTGATACTCATCACATTTAATAGGAAAATTTTCTGAAAAATGATTTTTATTTTTAAAATCTTCAAATACTGATACTATACCATTCCAAATATCAATAGTTATATCTTCTAATATTCTATCTTTTTGTCCTTGCTCTTTATCACTAAAATACACTTTTTAATCCTTTCTTAACTAATATTGCTTCTCTATTTTGATTATATCTTGATAACAATCATTATACACTATATATCAAATATCTAAAAAGAGTTTAACATTAAAATAGCCTCTCTAGCCATCTCCAACTCCTCATTAGTTTTTATAACAAATGTGTTATTTGAACTAATGCCTAGATGTTCCATATCTCTACACACCTCATCTCTTACCTCTTTACTATTTTCACCAATTCCACCTGAAAATATAATAGCATCAACTTTTCCAATAAGTGCTATATATGAACCTATATATTTTTTAATTTTTAAACAAAAAATCTCAAAAGCTAATTTAGCCTCTTTATCTCCTTTTTTCATATTTTCTATAATATCTCTCATATTATTAGTGCCACAAATACCCTTTAATCCACTTTTATGGTTTAAAAGATAATCTATCTCTTTAGAGCTAAACCCTCTCTCTCTTTCTAAATATAGTAAAATACCTGCATCAATATCTCCAACTCGTGTACCCATAACTAAACCCTCTAATGGAGTAAATCCCATAGAGGTATCTACGCTTTTACCATTTTTAATAGCTGTAATACTTGCACCATTTCCTAGATGAAGAGTTATTATATTACACTCTTCTATCGGTTTATTTAGTAGTTTTATAGATTCTTTAAGTAAGTATTGATGAGAGATACCATGAAAACCGTATCTTCTAATATTAAAATCTCGATAATACTCTAAAGGTAAGGCATATCTATACGAAGATTGTGGCATACTCTGGTGAAAGGCTGTATCAAAAAATGCTATTTGGGGAACGCTTGGGGCTATTTTAGAAAAGGCTATAATTCCATTAAGATTTGCAGGGTTATGTAGAGGAGCTAGAGAAGAGGTATCTTTTATCTGTTTAATTACATCTTGATTAATGATTGTAGGTTTAGTTAAATTACTGCCTCCATGAACTACTCTATGGGCAATAGCATCTAGGGAGTTAAAATCATCTACTATACTTTTAGATATTAACTCCTCCTCTATCTCTTTTAAAGCTTTTGCATGTTCCCCATCTCCAAGATTTTCAACCACCCCTTGGGCTATTAGTTTAATAGTCTCTTTTTTACTAAAAAGTTTATATTTTATAGATGAACTTCCAGAGTTTAATACAAATATTTTCATATATTAACCTTTTTATTTTTAGCTTGAATTGCTGTAATAGCAATAGTATATACTATATCATCAACTAAACAACCTCTACTTAAATCATTAAATGGACTATTTAAACCTTGTAAAATAGGGCCAATAGCAATCCCATTAGCACTTCTTTGAACTGCTTTATAGGTATTATTACCTGTATTTAAATCGGGGAATATAAATATTGTAGCTTTTCCTGCCACTTTACTATTTGGCATTTTTTGAGAAGCTACACCTTTATCTATGGCTGTATCATACTGCATAGGTCCTTCAATTAAAAGATTTGGAGAAAGCTCTTTTGCTATTTTTGTAGCCTCTCTTACCCTCTCTACATCTTCACCTACTCCAGAGTTACCACTTGAATATGATAGCATTGCAACAATAGGTTTAATTCCAAATATTTTCGCAGTTTCAGCCGAACTAATAGCAATTTGAGCTAACTCTTTAGCATTTGGATTTGGATTAATTGCACAATCACCATATACCAAGACTCTATTGTTTACCAACATAAAAAAGATACTTGATACAATATCAACACCTTTTTTAGTCTTAATAATCTGAAATGCAGGTTTTATAGTCTCTCTTGTTGTATGTGTTGCTCCACTAACTAAACCATCAACCATTCCACTATAGACCATCATAGTAGCAAAATAACTACTACGAGTCATTATATCACGAGCCATAGACCTTATAATACCTTTTTTCTTTCTTATATGATAGAATTTTTCAGCAAAATCATCTATATAAGGGTTTGAAGATGGGTCGATAATATTGGCTTTAGATAAATCAATTCCTAAAACACTAGCTTTTTGATAAATTGTCTCTTTTTTTCCTAAAAGAGTAATTTTGCATAAACCTCTACGAAGAACAATATCAACAGCTCTTAAAACTCTCTCATCATCACTCTCTGTTAATAAAATATTACTATTAGAGGCTTTTGCTTTTTCATATAGATTATATTTAAATCGAACAGGAGTCATATATTTAGGTTGATTAAATAATAGGTGTTTTTTTATAGGATTTAAATCTATATATTTACTAAAAAGTCCCTCTACTAAAGCTATTTTTCTTTTACTATCAATATTTAATTCTGCTGATATATTTCTAATTTTATTTACAGTCTCTTGTGTGCTACAATTTACTGATAATATTGGTAAAGTTGGCATATCTGTACCCTTAATTAACTTATCAACACTAAGAGGTGGTATCATTCCACCAGTTAAAAGTATTCCTGCAATTGATGGGTAGTTTTTAGAATAGTTTGCTAAAAAAGTACCTGTAACAATATCACAACGGTCACCAGAAACTATAATTAAATCACCCTCCTCTAAATAGTTTAAAAAGTTATGTAACATCATAGTAGCAATTTTAGTTTGATGAATTGTTCTATCTAACATATAACTATGCTCTGTAATACTTTTAGCTTCTGTTTTTAATACTATATCCAACATAGTTAAACGGTTAAGCTCTTTAATATTTGGTATAGTAAATATTGGAATATCTCTTTTAATCTCTTTTACACTATTTAAGAGTTTTTTAGGTAATCTATTTATAAATAGTCCAAGTAGTCTTACTTCCGATTTTTGAGATTGATGAATTATATAGTCTATATGTTCTCTTAACTCCTCTATACTATCCATATCTTCACCATTTACTATTTCAATGGTTGGAATTTGAAGATTTTTAGCAATTTCAAAATTTATATCAAAATCAACTAACTCTTCTAATTCCCAATTTACCATACCTTCACAAATAACAAAGTCATGATTTTTTATTAAACTCTCATACTTTTCTAATATCTGTTCATAAATAAGCTCACCTTTATCTTGAGATAACATCTTTTTTACACTATCAAAGGTTAAAGCATAAGCACTACTTTGATTCTGTCCTAGTTTAAAATACTCCTTAAAAAATTCCATATCACCATCGTGTTCTAAACTATCAACAAGTGGTTTAAAAAATGCAATCTTTTGAACATCTCTTTTTAACATTCCCATAATTCCCATCATAATAATACGCATACCACTTTTGGGAACTCGGCTAATAATCATTAGCGATTTTGTTTTCATATTTTATAGTTTTCCTCTATTATAATTTTGAAAAATAATCCCAAAAAGCAATAGTTTTTATTCCTTCGCTAATGGTCTCATTCTGATTATAGGTTAAAAGTATCTTTTCATTAATATTTATTTTTAATTTCTTTAAACCATTTCGTTCTCTATCTCTATTTTCAGATGTTAACTCATAACATACCTGTATTGCAATTAACTCTTTATCTTTTTTAACAATAAAATCACATTCAAAATCTTTATTATGAAAATATATATCATATCCATTTTTAAATCACTCTGTATAAACTAAATTTTCAAAATTTTTACCATAATTTTTAGAAAAACGAAATGAAGTTTGAACTAAAATACCATTATCATTGATGTAGAGTTTTTTCTTCCCTTTTATCTGCTCTTTTAGTGAATAAGAGTACTGTTTTATCTCCTTTGCCATATAAGCATCTTCAACAACTCTAATATACTCCTTAATACTATTATCATTAATACCTATAGCTTTTGATATAGAATTATAAGAATATAAATTCCCACTATTAGAGAGTCACCAAAACTAGCACAAAATAAACAATGTTCTAGCTGTAACTATAACTAATTATAAAAAAAAGTTATAGTCAGGCAACCCTGTAATAGTCTTCAAGAATAAATTTTATAGATTCTTTTT
>JAMOOP010000111.1 GCA_027065385.1 Campylobacteraceae bacterium
AACTAACAACTACTGCTGTATTATCGCTCAATATGATTTTTTATCATACATATCAAGGATTTTCGATATTTTTTTGAATTTCACTAAAAACTTTTTAGTGACCACCAGCCTGAAATTGCTATATATACGGTGGATTGATATTATATCACAATTAAAAACACAAGTCAATATTTTGAAATTTTTTTATTATGTAAATATTACTATTTAATAGTATATTTTTCTATAATATCAAATACATATTAATGATACCAAAGTAGCTAAAAGTCTATCACCTGCCAATTCTGTAACCTCTGCTCTATATAAAGCTCCAAATTTAATAGGTAAATTGGAAGTATCATTTATTAAAATATCTCCATCTATATCTTTTGCCCAAAGAGTAGGTCTAGCAGATAAAAGATACTCATGTTCATCACTCTCTCCCTCTAATATAATATCTATCTCTTTTCCTATTATATTTTCTAAGGACTCTTTAGTTGTCTTTTTTGCTATCTCTTCTAAAATCTCTACTCTCTGCTCTATAACCTCATCTTTAATAGGTTTCATATTAAAGGCATCTGTACTCTCCTCATTTGAGTACCAAAATACATTAAATCTATCAAATTTAAACTCTTTTAAAAACTCACAAACTCTATAAAATGACTTTTCAGTCTCTTCTGGGTGACCTGCTATTATAGAGGTTCTAATAAAGCTATCTTTTTTAGATTTCATTCTCTCTAGTAACTCAATAGTCTTTTTCTCTCCAAAACCTCTTTTCATAATTTTTAACATTTCGTTATCTATCTGCTGAATTGGCATATCATAATAGGTTTGAAAAACTTTAGAGTCTGCAATGGCATCAATTAGTTTAAAAGAGGTGGTACTAGGATATAGATATAAAATTCTAGCCACTTCTACACCATCAATTCCCTCTACAGCCTCTATTACATCAATAAGTCCATCTTTTAACCCTAAATCCCTTCCAAAGCTAGATGAGTCTTGTGATATAAAGCTAAACTCATAAAATCCTTTGTCAACTAAAGCTTTAACCTCTTTTACTATAGACTCAACAGTTCTTGAATGAAGTCGTCCTTTAAAACTGGGAATTGCACAAAAAGAGCAGTTTTGATTACACCCTTCAGCCATTTTTATATAAGCATGAGTATTAGAGCCTGTAATTACTCTTGGAGAGTTTTCATTAGCAAGATAAACTTCAGGTGAAAATATAGCTCCCTTTTTTTTAGCAATTAATTTATCTATCTGTTCATAGTCTCCAACACCTGTAAAAATATCAATTTCTGGTAGGTCTCTTTGTAGTTCCTCTTTATATCTTTGGCTTAAACAGCCACTCATAACCAATATTGAATCCTCTTTTCTTATTTGATGAAGATTTAAAATAGTATTAATACTCTCCTCTTTTGCAGCATCTATAAATCCACAAGTGTTTACTATAATTACATCAGAAGATGAAGCATCATCGCTTATTTCATATTCTCTAAGTCGCCCCAACATTACTTCACTATCTACAAGGTTTTTAGTACAACCTAAACTTACAAGGTGTAGTTTTTTATTTGACAAATTCTACTCTCCGTTATTTGATATTTTTTTGTATTGTATCTAATTAAGAGTAAAGAGTTAGATAATTCTATTTTTTTAGGTTATATTTATATAGAGAAAAAGTAGATTTAATTCACCTCTAAAAAAAGGTGAATTAATATATTTACATACTACAAGCACTAACACCTGGAGGTGTTGTAGGTTGAATAGCTTGATTATTAGCTCCACCCTCTTCAAGAGTTTTATCTATAAATGCTAAAAGTTCACTAGCAGCTTTTTGGTATCTTTTAGCTGTTTGGCTATCTGCTTTATGATAAGTTACAGGCATTCCTGTATCTCCTCCTACTCTAATAGCTGGTTCTATTGGAATTCTAGCAATTACATTTGTATTATACTCTTTAGCAACTGGTTCTGTTGTTCCCATTCCAAAGATGTCAGATTCAGCATCACACTCTGGACAGATAAATCCACTCATATTTTCTATAATTCCTGCTGTTGGAATATGAAGTTTTTGGAACATATCTAAACTTCTTCTACTATCATCAAGACTAACCTCTTGAGGAGTTGTAACTGTAATTCCTGCTGTAACTGGAACTGATTGTGCAAGAGTAAGTTGAGCATCTCCTGTACCTGGTGGCATATCAATAACAAGTACATCTAGTTCTGACCATAAAATATCTCTTAAAAACTGCTCAATAGCTTTCATAATCATAGAACCTCTCCAGATAAGAGATTGTCCATCTTCCATAAGTGAACCCATAGACATAATCTCAACACCATAAGCTTTTAGAGGAAGAACTTTATTTCCTTGGATTTCAGGTCTCTGGTCTGCTACTCCCATCATTCGAGGGATATTTGGTCCATAGATGTCAGCATCTAATAGTCCCACTTTTTTACCCTGCATTGCCATAGCTACAGCTAAATTTACAGAGGTTGTTGATTTACCAACACCACCTTTTCCTGAACTTACCATTACAAAGCTTTTAACATGAGGTGCTATATTTTTACCACTTACAGAGTTACTCATCTGTTTTGGTGCTTGTGGTGCTGTAATATGTACCTCAACATTAGCAAATCCTAACTTTTTAAGCTCTTTTGTAGCATCATCTGTAATTTGTGCTTTAACTTCATCTGCTGAAGATGTAATATCAATAACTATGGCTACTTTATTTCCATCTATCTCTACATTTTTTACAAATCCAAAAGTTACAATATCTTTTGTAAATCCTGGATAAGTTACATTTTTCAATGCTTCTAAGACACTTTCATTTGTCATTAAGACTCCTATATCTATTTAAATTTTTATAGTTTTATACTTTATTATCTAAGAGTAAGCTTATCTCATTAGCTTTTTTTTATATTTCTTTTAAATTTATAGCTTCATTCTCGTGAACCTCCCCACCATTCTAGTAAAACTAGATAGGGTGGGGCTTCCTTTGTGGGAAGTTTTATAAGAGTTAGATATATACTCTTAAGGGTTGGAACACAAACCCTCTACCTGCTATCTCTAAAATTAGAGAATTGCAGGATACGCTTTTTCTTAAAATATTTAATGCTCCATTTACATCAGCATTTATTAATTTTCCAATAGAAGATTGAAATAACCCCCTTTTTACTCTTTTTTCCTTTTTTTTTAGATTTTTAGGAAGTGATAATCTTATATATCCATTATCTAATACTTTTAGATGAATTTTTGTATATACAACTTGATACTCTCCATCTTTATTTAAATATCTTGGGATATGAACTCTATTTTTTAAACTGCTTTGATTTTTCTTTTTTAATAGTTGAAAAAAACTCTTAAAAGAGTTATCAACCTGTTTTAGTGTCTATTGTGAGGCATTTGATGAAATATTTCTATATTCAGTTTCTAATATATGATAAGATTTTTTATATGATAGATACTCCTTGGTTTTAAAAAAATGCTGTATAACTCTATATAGTGCTTTATTATACAAATCTTTTGAACTTCTTGTTAATCCTTTTAAGATTTTTAATTTTGTTCTGTTTTTACTTTTGATTTTTATATTTGTTGTTAAAAGCACTTCTTTACTCTATAGTTTATTTATGTTGAAAATAATTATACTATTTTTTTATTAAAAAAAGTATCTTTTTTGATATAATTTGCTCAAAAGCTCAAATTCATCTCCACCTTATTGCTTTCGCAACTAAGATGGAATTTTCTTTGAGGAGATTGATAAAATATAGAAATAATGTATAATAGTATCTAAAAAGTTCAAAGGCAAAAAATGAAAAAAACTCTAATAATATTTTTACCAATAATTCTATTTTCAGAGTCTGTTATTGTTCCAAGTGATAATTATAAGATAATAGATTATAAAGATAGAAGCTATATCTACTCACCTGAATATAAAAATATTTTACCTAAAATAGAAGATTATCAAACAGATATTATAAATCAATATGAAAACGAGTATGGATTTAAATTGGATGATACATTAAGAGTTGGACTTGCTTCACAAAATAATCAAATAGCAAATGCCTTTTCAACTCAAATACCTTTTAATTCACAGCTTTTTTATAGTGCAGGAGCTAGTGGTATTGATTACTTTTGTTTTGACTCTTGGTTAAAAACACTTCTCCTTCATGAAACAGCTCATAATTTTCAATTAAATCCAAAAGAAAATTCTGCTTCAAAAATTAGTCATAAAATTGTAGGAAATACTCCAGTAACTTTTTTAGGTGGATATCCATTTTTCCCAATTCCAAATATAATGATAAATGGCTTTTTATTAGAGGGAAATGCTGTTTTAAATGAGTCTCGTTTTGGAAATGGTGGACGGCTTTATAGTGGATATGCTTTAGCCGAACTTGTAGCTATGGTAAGAGATGAAAAAGTTTTGCCTGAATTTATGTATAACAGCACTCTAAATTTTCCTTATGGAGAGAAGAGTTATTTAATTGGTGGTTTTTTTCAACAGTTTCTATTTGAAAAATATGGAGCTCAAAAGGTAAACTCATATTTTAAAATAAAATCAAAACAGCTATTTCCATTTTTTACAAGTAGTGCATTTAAAACTACTTTTGGAAAATCATTTAAAACACTTTTAGCTGAATTTGTAGAAGATATTAAATCTAAACACATAAATTATAAAACTACTAAAGGCAGAATAGTAGCTAAAAGTCAATTTTTTGTTCCATTAAATAGAACTTCTAATAAAATATATACTTTAATTGGAGACTATAAAAGTTATCCTAAAATTTTTAGTTTAAATAAAAATACAAAAGAGATTAAGTTTATAGAGGGAGCTTATAGAGTAGGAGAGCCTTTTTTAATAGATGGCAAATACTACATTACAAGTTCAGCAAAAATATCACCAACTAAAATAAAAATGGGACTTTTAGATAGTAGAGCCTATATGAAAAAAGGTAGTGAGGGGAAGATAGTTCAAGGTTTTTTAAAAAATGGAAATATGGTATATTTTAATATAGAAAAATCTTTAGAGACTCCACATATATATATTAATGGTAAATTTTATGATATATCTTCTTCTAGTGTTTTTATAGATAAAGATAATTTATACTATTTTAAACAAAATGGGCATAAAAGAACACTATACAAAAATAAAGAACCTCTTTTTAGCTATATTGGACATTATGGATTTATTACAGATATAGATGGAGATAATATATATTTTATAGCTTTAAGTAAAAATGGAAGTACAATTTATTCTTATCGTAAAGGAGAGATTAAAAGGGTAATTAATAGTGATGATATTATAGAGTTTAAAAAAATAGATAAAAATAGAGGATTAATAGTTACTATAGGTTCAAATGGATATAAATACCAAATAGTAAATCTAAATCCTAAAAGTGCAAAAATCTTTACTACCCAATATATAGAAGATAATAGTAGTAAAATAACTAAAAATGGTAAACCTTTCTCTATTACAGATATTAAATTAAAATCAAAAGATTATATTCCTATAAAAGAGCTAAAGTATAGTTCATTAGACCAAGGTATGGGATATGGAGAATATGAGGGATTTATATTAAATCTTAAAGCAAATTTCTATGACCCTGCTATGCAAAACTCTTTAGGAGTTATATTTTCAGGAGATAAACAGAGACTATTGGGGGGATTAAGTTATGATAATAGTGCTAAAGATATACTATTTGGTGGAGATATTTTTGGAGTAAATCATAATAAAAAGTATAATAGTAGTGATGAAGATGATTATGGATACTCTGCTTATTTAGAATTTCCATTTTTAGCTAAAGGTTACTATAGAGCATCAACTAAATTAGATTATATAAAAAAGTATGACTCTATATATAGAAAACCTTTAACTTTATCTTTAGATATTAGTAATATTAAACAGTTTGGTATAAGTAAATATCCAAATCATAAAAATATCTTTAATGCGTTTATTTCAAATGATAGAGAAGATAGTAGTTATGGAGTATCTTATAGTTGGCTTTATGGTTTAGGTTGGCAGAGTTATATAGGATTTAATGGTACTTATTTAAAAAGTGATACGGTAGAAGCAAAAGAAGAGAGAGGAGTAGAGATTGATAATGATTGGAATACTCTTTATGATGAAAAGCCAAGAGTGCTTATGCCAACGCTAGATAATACTCTATATGCAAAAGAGGCTAAAGTAGCTGAAGTTAGTCTATATAAAACTCTTGATACACCATTATATTTTTACTCTTTTCCTATATCTTTACAGAGAGAGAGTTTATATATTAAACAAAAGATTTATAATATTGATTTTGCTAATATTAATAAAAAATATAATGAAACAACTTTGGGATTAGAGAGTGATTTTGTATTTGTAAATAATTTTATACTACCTATTAAATTTGAGTATTTATATAATAAAGATGTAGAAGATAAGAGTCTATTTAGAGTAATGTTAGGTATGGAGTTTTAAAAAAGAACATAAATTTATGTTCTTTAGGATATAAAAAAAGAAGATATTCTATCTTCTACTGTAATGATTACCACTTCTTGCTGTTTTAAAAAGAGATTTTTCAATTTGTGCTAGATTATAGATAGCTTTTTGATGACCATTTTTTGCTGCTTGTTTAAACCAATATCTAGCAAGATGAGCATCTCTTCTTACACCTCTACCTTGAAGAAAGCTAAGACCCATATAGTATTTAGCTTCAATATTTCCACCTCTTGCTGATTTATGAAACCAATTAAAAGCTACTCTTTCATCTTTTTTTACACCATTACCTGTAGCATACATAATAGCTAAATCAAATTGTGCTTTAGAGTTACCTCTTTTTGCTGCTCTTTTAGCGAAAAAAAGTTTTTTAGAACTATTTTTAACATTTTCATACTTTGAAGAAGCAAGTCTTACATCTCTTGCATGAATGTAAAGATTAGTTGTTTTAGCACTTAGGCTTAAAGTTGTTGTTAAAAGTAAGATTGTAATTATTAGAGTTTTCATTTTATATCCTTTTTGTTGTCTTAAACATATTATATAACAAAATAGATTATATTAAACTTATATATATTAAAAAAACAACAAAAAAAAATTATAATATTAAAAATAAAGGAAAAAGTTATAACGAACACTCTAAATTATAAAATATTTGTATTTGTGTAAAATTAATGATACAATTATACAATTCTAAAAAAGGATAGATGATGAGAAAAATATTTTTACTTATAATTTCATTAAGTGTTATGCTTTTAGCCAATACAACAGCTAAAGAGTTAGATAGAATAGGTATGAATTATGCTTTAGGACAAGGTGGGAAAGTGCAAGATTACAAAAAAGCTTTTTACTACTTTAATAGAGCATCTAAAATGGGATACGCACCAAGTGAGTACCATTTAGGTGTAGCTTATGAGAACGGTTATGGTGTAAAAGAGAATATTTCTCAAGCTATTAAATATTATCTAAGGTCTGCTAAAAAATATAATAAAGATGCACAATATACATTAGCTAAACTATATGATGAGGGTATAAAGGTAAAAAAAGATAAGAAAAAAGCTATATATTGGTATGATAAAGCATCTAAACATGGTGATATGTATGCGAAAACAGACTTAGCAAAGATATATGAAAAGGGTGATGGTGTAAAAAAGGATTTATCTAAAGCTACAAAATATTATGAAGGTGCTGCAAAAAAAGGGGATATTGAGGCACAAGTAAAAATAGCATCAATGGCACAAAAAGGTAAAGGTGTTCCAAGAGATGAGAAAAAAGCTGTAGAGTGGTATATTAAAGCTTCAAAAAATGGTAGTGTTGATGCCCAAAACAGATTAGGGGAGATGTATCAAAATGGGTATGGAGTTAAAAAAGATTTAAAAAAGGCTTTTAGCCTATATAAACAAGCATCACTGCATGGAAATGCAAAAGCTATGAATAATTTGGGTAATATGTATGCTAATGGGTATGGTGTAAAACAGGATAAAGTTAAAGCTTATGAGTATTATAAAAAGTCAGCAAAATTAGGTAATATTGAAGGAGCATATCATGTTGCAGTCTCTTACGCATCAGGACAAGGAATTAAAAAAGATTTTAAAGAGGCAAAAAAATGGTTTACAAAAGCTGGTAATGCAGGAGTGCAAAAAGCACAATATGCACTAGGAATTGCTTATGAACATGGTTATGGAGTGAAAAGAAATATATATAAAGCACTAGAGTGGTATAAAAAGGCAGGTGACCCAAATAGACACCCACTTAGAGTCACCAAAACTAGCACAAAATAAACAATGTTCTAGCTGTAACTATAAATAATTATTTAAATTACTTATAGTCAGGCAACCCTGTAATAGTCTTCAAGAATAAATTTTATAGATTCTTTTTTG
>JAMOOP010000112.1 GCA_027065385.1 Campylobacteraceae bacterium
CTGTTTTTTCCTAAAGTTGATAAAATGATTGATGGGGATTTTGAGAATAATAAGTTTTTGGGGGTTTTGGAGTATGATTGTTATGAAGAGAGTGGGTGATTTTGTCTAAAGTGTAGTTACACTAAATACTATTACTACAAAATCATTTGAAGTGGTATCTAATAGAGTAAAAAAAGCTAGAAGAATAGTTAACCAAACCAATAAAAATAAAAAAGTTTTCTCTTCTAATTTTATGAGTTCAATTACTAGAAAATTAACAACTGATATAAGCCATATAGAAAGACATAAACAGAACCTAAATTATATATCAGTTTTAGCCCTAATTGCCAATACATTTTTATTTGTCTCTATGGCAAGTATTGTAAATATTGATTTACTTCAACACTACTATAAAGAGATACTTTTAATGTTTTTAGTTACAACTATTATTCGTGCATTTATGATCGGTTCTTTTGCAATAGTATCTAATTTCACTGCAAAAATGACGGATATAGGTATTAGATGGTGGAGTGTTTTATTATTTGCAGGAATTAAAGGTGGTCTATCTATTGTAATGCTTCAAATGTTACCAGAAGGATTTAAATATCAAGAGATGTTTGATGCTATTGTTATTGGAGTAATACTTCTATCTACATTCTCTTATGCCTTAATCTTAGTTGGAATAATTATTGGAAATAAGAGAAGTTTTAATAAAGAGGTTAGAAATGAGCATTAAAGGTTAGTTATATTATAAAATATTTAGCATGTCTCCTAGGTACTTAATTCTGATATAGATGCAAGACCTTTTTTTAAAGAAAGATTAAACTAACTTTTTCTAAAACTCAACTAACCTTTTCTCTCTATTTTCAAAAAAGACAGCTTCTTTATATCCTATCTCTTTAGCTAATTTTTTGGCTTCATTATATCCAAATCCAATCTGTTCTACAGAGTGGGCATCTGAACTAAAGGTTATGGGAATATTTAGTTCATAAGCTAATTCTAGTAAATCTTTTGATGGATATAGCTCTTTTATTGGTTTTCTTAAACCTGCACTATTTAACTCTATTACCATATTTGATTTTTTTATGGCTTTTAGTGCATTTTGTGCTATGGATTTTATATCTTTTTTAGGTAAATATTTAAAGACTTTAATTAGGTCTAAATGTCCTACAATATTGAAATAGTTAGTTTTTGCCATAGCCTCTATAGCATCAAAATACTCTTGCCATATATTATCTATATCTCTGCTTTTCCAACCACCTATAAACTCTGGATTATCAAATCCCCATTTATCTAAAAAGTGAACTGAACCTATAAGATAGTCAACTTCTGCTTCTATTACTCTTTTATCTATATACCCTTTTAAATAATCAACTTCATACCCTAGAACACGGTAATTCAAAATCAAATTCCCTTTAAGGAAAATAAATCAAAAGCCCCCCAAGCAAATAATTTACGAACTTGTGTTTTGTTTGAAATTTTATTAATATTTAGTAAATTGATAGCCAAACTTCT
>JAMOOP010000113.1 GCA_027065385.1 Campylobacteraceae bacterium
AATAATATTGAGTTCTGGAGAGTAAGGAGGTAGATACATTAAGATCAGACCTCTATTTGCCCACTTAGGAATATTCTCTTTAAATTTTTTACTCTTATGAAATGATGCATTATCTAGTGTTACCACATCAGATGGTTTCATAGCTTTAAGTGATGAGAGAAAAGTCAAGAGATTACAGAAGATTAAAGCCAATCCAGATATTAAAATCACAAAATATTCTTTAAAGCAGACATAAAGGTGTCTTTTACAGATATTATTATTCGAAAATTAAAATATTTGGAGATAATAGATGTTGAAGTTAGCAAATGATTTTTATATAACAAAGATAAATAGAGATAATGGATATGGTAACTCATTTTTAGAAAAAGAACATTCATATACATTTATCTATAAAAAGTATAAGGTAAAGCTACATACTGAGTTTAAAATTATTGGCTATACAAAAGAGGATAACATAGCCATTATAAACTTTGGATATACAGTAGATATAGATAGATGGTCAAATAAAGATCAAAGGTATCGTTTTATAGATGATTTAGATGAAGCAGATGGTAAATCCACAAAAAAATATCTTGATTCAAAAGATGCAAGAGAGATTTTACTAAGATTTATAGAAAGGTTTATACAGAGCTATCTTAACAAAGTATCTCCATCTATCATCGTAAGAGGTGCTTTAAGTGAGATAAAACTAAATCTACCTAGATATAAAAGATTTGATAAACTTTTTTGTAAACACTACACGAAAAAAGAGTTCGATATAGATAAATACGATTCTCTTTATAAAATATGTGGAAACTATAAAGAGGATAAAAATAAAACTATATGGGTATATGGTAAAAAAGAATCCCATTTATTTCAGTTGGAAGAGGTGTTTAAATAAAACAAATATATACTATAATGTTAATTATGAATTAACAATTAGGATATAAAATGTTAGATGAGATAAGAAAACTTGAAAAAAGAATATTAAAAGAGATACAAAGTGATTATAAAAGATACCTTTACCATCAAATTGATTTTTCATCACAGCTCATAGGTGTTGTGGGTTCAAGAGGTGTTGGTAAAACAACACTTTTACTCCAATATACAAAAGAGTTAAAAGAAAATTATCTTAAGCATAAATCACTTTATTTTTCTTATGATTACCCTACAAATATCACAATAAAACTTTTTGAATTAGTTGAAGAGTTTACTAAAATAGGTGGAGAGTATCTTATCATAGATGAGATACACAAATATAAAAATTTCGCTACTGATTTAAAAGCTATATATGACTTTTATCCAAAACTTAAAGTTATTTTTACAGGCTCTTGTGCAACATCTATATATAACTCCCAAGCTGACCTTAGCAGAAGAGTAGTTTTGTATAATATGAAAGGATTATCATATAGAGAGTTTTTAGAGTTAAAACTTGATCTTAAATTTCCCTCTTTTTCTTTAGAAGAAATTTTAAATAATAACATAAATATAGTAGATACTATTGAGGAGAAGATTCTACCTTTAGAGTATTTTAATGAATACTTAAAATATGGTTACTACCCTTTTTATTTTAACAATAAAAATCAATATTTACAACTTTTAAATGCAGTGATAAATCAAACAATAGATGTAGATTTAGTAAATCTACAATTAGTAAAATCGAGTTTTACAGATAAATTAAAAAAATTATTGGTTGTTATCTCTCAATCAAACCCTTTTGAATTAAATATAACAAAAATAGCATCCAATATCGAAGTAAGTAGAAATACAATCTATACATACTTACAACACTTAGATAAAGGTGCATTGTTGAGTATTGTTCCTAGTGCAAAAAAAGGAATCACAAAACTATCTAAACCTGAAAAGTTGTACCTAAACAATACAAATATGTTTTATTGCTTAGGAGATGATGCAAAAATCGGAACGATAAGAGAGACTTTTTTTGTATCACAACTAAAACAAAATCATAAAGTTGAAGTATCAAACAATGGAGATTTTATAGTTGATAATAAATTTATTTTTGAAGTTGGTGGAAATGGTAAAACATTTAAGCAGATAAAAGATATTTCAAATTCATACTTGGTTATAGATACAGATAATACTCAAAATATAAATAAAATACCGCTGTGGTTATTTGGTTTTTTGTATTAAGCAGACATAAAGATGTCGATTAAAAACTATACAATGACATAAATTTCAAGGAGAAATTATGTTTGAAGTAAGTTTAGTGAATCTACTGTTAAGTTTGTTGGTATTTTCCTCTCTGGTGACTTTATATATGTTAGGTTTTGTGTCAAAAATAGAATCTTTTGCAATTGCATTTTATACAATAGTTATAAGATATATTTTAAGTTTTATTATCGTCTATATGGTTCTAAGTTACGATTATCTAAGTAAATTTAGTGATAATTTTTCAAATGATAATCAATTATTAAGTATTGTCATCTTTAGTTCATTATTACTTATAAATATAATAGCTTTTATGAAGTTACCAAAGCTTATATGAGAAATCGCAGCAATGCCTATACTAAATATTATTTCTAGTAAAATCATGAAAATAGAAAGTGATTTAAAAGATGGTATCATAAGTGAATTAAAATCAAAGAATCAAAAAGATTTACTACTAAATAGAATTAAATTCTATGGTGTATTTGATGGTTTCTCATCTTTTATAAAAAAAGATTTTATAGCTACAATTTTTATGTTAATTGTAGTTGGTGTTATTGGATATTTTCTAGGTTTATTTCAATATAGTTTGTATGTGAACTTTATAATCTTATTTGCTATAATAACACAATTAGCGATATTATTAGTAAATTTATCTTGTGTGATTGTTTTGATAAAGTCTATATATGATGATTTTATCATTTTATGAAAATAATTAATAACAAAAATAAAGCAAGGATTTAATATGAATATATGGAAAGTATCGATGGGAAAAGGTGAAATAGATGATATTTTATTTAATAATTTAATTATAAATAATTTTTTACTTGTTCACCCAAAAACACCTGCAAAAGGACAAAGTAATATTACTCAAGGTGAAAATTATACCAATGCGAATATAGGAGATATTTTTTATTTATGTCGTTCTAATGATTTTATTGAATTAATAGGAATGTTTGTTGATACAAAAACTGAAATTATTCCAAAAGGTGAATCTCATGAGACTTGGGGTAAAAGAAAATTTACAGTATTGTTCAAAGCAAAAAATAAAAATGCCTATCAAAAATTTATAGACAATAAAAAAGCAAAATGGTGGTATCCTAATAATCGTTCTACTTTTATTAAAATACCTGATAATGAACATCAAGAATTTGATGAGATGATATTAAACCCTGTTTTTGAGATTTCTCTAAAAGATTTAGTGATTTTGGTAGAATAGGTAAAATAAAGTGAGGTGGATATAAAATGATTACAAAAGATGAAGTGTTACAAAGCATAAAAGAAGCAAAAACTAGTATTAGCACAATAGATGGATTAGAGCAGTTTACAACACCTTAGCCAAAAATAATAGCTAAAGCAAAGTTGATGTAAGATTTATCTATCATGAAAAAAAATTACATAACATTATCATAACAAATTTAGCCGCAATATTAAATAAAAGTTTCCTAATAAAACTAGAATCGATAATTTAAAGAATCTGATTTAGAAGAACTTTTTGATGAAGAGAGCTGTTCTATTATAAGTGAAGATTATGAAGATGAATATGTAATTAATTAGTGTAGTGTTATATTTTAAAATATAATAAAAATATCTTTAAAATTAATGAAAAAAATTAGACAAGGAAAAATTATATGGAGTGTGATAAATTAAAAAAAATAACAACTTTAATAATATTAGAACAAGAACTTAAAACAACAACTTGTTCTAATAAAGATGATTTAGAAGAGTTTTTATTTCAACTAAAATCTGTTCAACTAGATATATCTTGTGTCAAAGAATTTCAATTAGCCTTAGTTTATAAAGAGGAATTAGAAGAGTTAAAAAATGATTATGCTGAATATGCGATAGTATCAATCATAGATACTCAGCTTCGTGAATTAGAAAGTAAACTTAATATCATGCAAGGAACACAAACCCCTGCATCAAGAGAAGCATCATTTAAAAAGTCTTGCGAGGTAGATGGATGTAATGGTTTCCTTTATGTGGATTATCACCATGAAAATCCATTTTTAAAATGTAGTAGTGGTATTTATGAGCATAAAAGAAGATTGACAGATAGTGAAAAAGAATATTTTCTTACAGGAAAAATCTAAAATAAGTTTAAGGATTTATATATTGCAACTAACAAAAGAAGAATTAAAAGATAAGCTTAATAATAATTTGTATCGTTTAGGATTAAAAATTCAAAGCATTTCCAAAGAATATCATGGTAAAAAAAAACTTGGAAGTAAGTTATTATTTGGAAAAATACGAGATGATAATTATTCATTTCATGTAGGTGGATTAAGAGAACCTCAATTTAATATTGGTTGGAGTGATAATAAGTTTAGATATGGATTAGCTTTTAGCATTCAAGCTAATCAATCCCTTACTAACCCCACTGTGGAACTAAAACCTTTTATAGATTATTTTAATAGTATTCCATTTAAAGATAAAGAAAAATTTAATTTTTATAAATATGGTAATTCAGGAAAAGGATTGAATGAGAGTATTTCAAATAAAAAAATTGATAATATAAATGATACATTTTGGTTTTATGGTGAATTTATAGAATGGAACAAAGGAAATGTGACTGATAGTCAATATGAAAGAATTAAGGAAGTGTTACGAGATATATTTACAATATATGAAAGAATTATGACAGGAGTTAACAAAATGGAAAAAATAAAAGAAAAAATAAACCTATTAGTAAATAGACACCAGATTATATTACAAGGACCTCCAGGAACTGGTAAAACTAGACTTGCTAAACAGATGGTAAATTTTATGATAAATGGAGATATTGAGCCAAATATTGAAGATATTAAAGAACAAGTAAAACTTATACAATTTCACCCATCATATAGTTATGAAGATTTTGTAAGAGGGATTGTAGCAACTACTACCAAAGATGGTAAAGGTGTTAAATATGAAACTCAAAATAAAATTTTAGCTACTATGGCAAAAAAAGCAAAAGATGCTTTAGGAGATGAATATTACCAAAAAGATACTCCTAATGAAAGAAAAAAAGAAATTTTAACAGAAGCCGATAAATATATTTTGATAATAGATGAGATAAATAGAGCAAATTTATCTTCTGTTTTAGGAGAACTAATCTATGCTTTAGAGTATCGTGATGAAGCTGTTGAGAGTATGTATGATATAGATGGAAGCAGAGAGATAACTCTACCATCAAATTTATATATCATAGGTACAATGAACACTGCTGATAGAAGTATAGGACATATAGACTATGCAATTCGTAGAAGATTTGCTTTTGAAACGATTTTGCCACAGAAGGACAATATAAACCTAGATGAAGGTAAAAAACTGTTTGAAAAAGTAGAAAATATTTTTAGTAAAAACTTATCTCCAGAATTTGAAAAAAGTAAAGTTATGCTGGGTCATTCATATTTTATAGCAGATGATGAAGAGGAACTGAAAAATAAACTAGAGTATCAAGTTAAACCACTTTTAATGGAGTATCTATCTGATGGTGTACTGATTGATAGTGAAGAGATAAAAGAAATTATAAAGAATTTATAATGCAACCTTTTATCGAATCACGAGAATATTCTAAAGGTAATTTTTATATTGATAAAGATTGGGATAGATATAGTGATGAATTAAAGAAATTTACTGAAAAACCTAATATTGATTATTTAGGACTATGTAAAGAGTATGATTATGAGCAGAATAAACTTGTAGTAAGACCAAATTATTATATTGGTTATAGATGGCTAGATGACAATAATTATATTCATGTGTCACCAAAGCTATATAATGAAACACAAGCCGACTATTTAAGTATGTTTCTAACTTGTTTAAAAGACCCTATGGTATCTAAACATCTTGATGAAACATATGAAATATTTTTTAATGAAAAATGGATTGAAATTAAAGATAGCAAGAATGATTATATAACACCTTTTTTAATTTTACAATTTTTACAAATAGTAAATAAAATAGCACAAAAAGGGTTGAAAAAAGGATACAAAAAAGTTACTGAGAATCTTACTTCTAAAGTAAAAGGTAAAATATTAGTAAATCAAACTATTAAACATAACCATTTTAAAAATAGATTGGATAAGACGGTTTGTAATCATCAAATATTTACAATAGATTGTGTAGAAAATCAAATTTTAAAAACTGCTCTTTTACAATGTAGTAGAAATTTACATGGTATGAAAAATGAAGAGATAACTAAACTTTTAAAATTAAATCTAAATTCATTTGAGTTAGTTAATAGTATAAATATCTCTCAAAGTGATTTTTCAAAAGTACAACATTCACCATTTTATAAAGAGTATAAACAAGCTTTACAATTAGCACAAATGATTTTTAAACGATTTGGATTTAGTTTAAACAGTAATGTTAATCCAACTCAAAATAAGATACCACCTTTTTATATAAATATGCCAGAATTATTTGAAAGATATGTAGAGGTGCAATTACGAAAAATATATAGCAATGATTTAATACCAGGTTATGGTATGGGAAATGGATATAAAACAACCGTTGGTGAACTAAGACCAGATTTTATTGTCAAGAGTAAAAAGTTGATTATAGATGCTAAATATAAATACTGGTTTGAAAATGATTCTAATAAATACTTTAAAGATGATTTTCAGCAATTATCTCTTTATGGAAGAGTAAAAGAGATAAGAGATAGTATTGAAGTCAATGAGAATGAAGAGGCAACATTATTATTTATATATCCAACAACAGATGATGAAAAAGAGTTTACAGAAAGTAGTTTTGAAAATGAAAATAATTTTTATAATATAAAAAAGTTTGCTACAAATATACCAACAAAAAAGGAACTCTAAAAATGACCCTCTCAAAATCCCAATACATCCGAGCCTTACAATGCCACAAATCATTATGGCTCTACAAACATAAACCAGAACTAAGAGATTTACCATCTTCCAAATCAGAAGCACTTTTTAACAAAGGTTATCAAGTGGGTGATTTAGCTAAAGAGTTGTTTCCAAATGGTGTTGAGATAGAGTTTGATAGTTCTAACTTTGATGGTATGGTTCAAAAAACTAAAGAACTTATAGCTAATGGCTATGAAGTTATCTATGAAGCTACTTTCAAAGAGAATGGAATCTTTGCTATGGTTGATATTTTAGTTAAAAATGGGGATGCTTGGAATATATATGAGGTTAAGGCTAGTACCCATGTAAAAGAGTATCACATAAACGATACTTCTATACAATGGTATGGAATCTCACAAGCTATAAAACTAAACCGTGCTTATGTTGTTTATATTAACAACAGCTATGTTAGAGATGGTGGGTTAAATATTAAAGAGTTGTTTAGAGTAGATGAGATTACACAATTAGTTTTAAACAACCAAAAAACAATACCATCTCAACTCATAGAGATAGATGAGATGCTTCAAGATGATATGCCTAATATAGATATAGGTAAACATTGTAGTGATCCACATAGTTGTGATTTTCACTCATTTTGTTGGAAACATATACCTAAAGAAAACTCAGTTTTTGATATAAGCTATGCTATGGGGAAACAGTGGAAACTTTACTATGATGGGGTTTTGAGAATAGATGATGTTAGTGATGATTTTCATATGGGTAAAAATGCTAAACTTCAAATAAAACATCATAAATCACAAGAGATAAAAGTAGATAAACCTAAAATAAAAGAGTTCCTAGAAACCATAGAGTACCCTATAAACTTCTTTGACTTTGAGACTTTTCAAAATGCGATTCCAAGGTTTGACAACCAAAGACCTTATGCTCAAATGCCATTTCAGTATTCGCTACATATCTTACATAAAGATGGAACATTAGAGCATAAAGAGTTTTTAGGAGATGAAAACAGCGACCCAAGATTAGAACTATCTAAACAGATGCTACAAGATATAACACCAACTGGCTCAATCATAGCCTTTAACAAATCATTTGAGATAACACAAATAAAAAACCTAGCTAAATTCACTCCAGAGTT
>JAMOOP010000114.1 GCA_027065385.1 Campylobacteraceae bacterium
ATTAGGGTAGTTAGATTTTTTTCTAGCTACCCTTTTTTTTTGCTTTTTTTTAAGTGGGAGTATGTTGGGTGGGAATCCATATACAAGGATAGTGTATGCTTACCAAAGTTGTATTAGTGCTATTGATATTTATGTTCTGCTGTACAGTTCGTCTTTATTGATAAAAAGAGGGATTAATCACCCCTCGCACTAGTACTTTAAATAAATAAGGAAAAAAATGAAATATATAATAAATATTTTTACAATAATAACTACACTATTAATATTTACAGGATGTGGATCTACTTACACTAAACCTATTCCATCTGGGGTAATTGAAAACAAAGAGATTGTTATAAGTGCCGATGATGGTAGTTTTGAGATAAAGGGTGAATTTAGCACTCCTTTTGTGTCTGAAGTGCATTATCACTCTTATAATATAAATGGAAGTAGATTTCTAAAAGGTTATAGAAGAGCTTTAGAGTTTGGGGCGAAGCATGTTCGTGTTAAAGTGCCTAGTTCTAAAAATAAACTCTACGGAGTATTAGCTTTAGATAATGCTGATGTTAGAGGTATTGGCGCTGGGGTTAAGTCCTATAAGATAATAATTCCAGAGGCTTATGTAGAGGCTGCTAAAGGTAGAAAAATATCTGTTGTTTATGAATATTATCATTTAGACAATGAAGAATCTTTTTCTGATCTTAGTGAGGTTAAAAAGTATTCATGGGTGCTTTGGATAAGTGATGAGGATATATTTAGATGAAGTACCTAGTATTGTTAACTACTATTTGCCTCTCTTTATTTGCTAGTTCTACTGTAGATGATACTCGCAGATACTTTGGTGGACTTAGTGAAGTTAAGGCTAAAGTTCCAACATCTGTTATGCTTACACCATCTACTCTTATGACTGAAGAAGTTTTTTCAGCCAAAGATACTAAAGAGGTTGAAGTGGCTGTTATGAAACAAAAAAAAGAACGAGTTGAGAATGGAGATGAAGCTAAGGAGTTTGCTATAGAGAGTACTGGTCATCTATATAGTGGATTATCTGAGGGTGATTTAAAATTTTAGATTCCGTGCTTGACATGGAATCTAGTCTATATACAAGACCTAAGATATCACAATAATGTTACATTTCTACACGTAAATATATTTTTATCACAAAGTAGAAATATAATTTTTATTAAAAATATAATTAATTTATATAGACTTTACTTATAAAACTCTCTCTTTTATCTATATTTATATAAAATTATAATCATTCACTTATGTATTCATAATAATAGCCTTGTTTTTGATAATATAGTTTAGCTCTGCTTATGGCTGTTTACCATTCGTTTAAGAAGCAGTTAAAATTTAAACTCCTATAATGCTTGTATAAATAAATTACTCGTAGGAGAGAAAATGAAAAGAACAATTAAATTAGCAGTAGTAGCTGCACTAGCTTTAGGTGCAACTTCTGCATTCGCAACAAATGGTGACAGCCTTATTGGTCT